>JACFNM010000141.1 GCA_019454915.1 Chitinophagaceae bacterium | reverse complement strand
CGCTGTCTGAGTCAGAGACTTTTCATCACGCAAAAACCCTTCTTTGTCAGCATCCAGGATAGCGACCAGCGATACCTCGGGTAAATCCAATCCCTCGCGGAGCAAGTTAACACCCACCAGCACATCAATCTCTCCCAGGCGCAACTGGCGGAGAATCTCTACCCTTTCCAGCGTGTCCACCTCACTATGAATATACTTTGATTTGATATTTATCCGTTGTAGATATTTATCCATTTCTTCCGCCATCCTTTTGGTCAGCGTAGTAACCAGCACACGATCCCCTTTTGTGACCCTATCGTCTATTTCATCGAGTAAATCATCAATTTGATTAATGCTTGGACGAACGGATATTGGGGGGTCCAGTAATCCGGTCGGACGAACAATCTGTTCAACTACCACGCCGCCTGTTTTTTCCAACTCATAATTCCCAGGGGTAGCCGAGACGTAAATGGTCTGGTTTAACATAGACTCAAACTCATTGAAATTTAGCGGCCGGTTATCGAGTGCAGACGGCAGCCGAAAACCATATTCTACCAGCACCAGCTTCCTGCTTCTATCGCCTCCATACATCCCGCTGATTTGCGGTATGGTTTGATGGCTCTCATCAATTACACAGAGAAAATCGTCGGGAAAATAATCTAACAAGCAGAATGGCCGGGTACCCGGCTCCCTCCGATCGAAAAACCGGGAATAATTTTCTACTCCGTTGCAATAACCCAACTCCCTGATCATCTCCATATCATAATTCACCCTTTCGCTCAACCGGTGTGCTTCCAGCAATTTCCCTTCCTTTTTGAAATAAGCTACCTGCGCTGACATTTCATCCTGAATTTCATTCAGCACCTGTTGCATCTGGTCTTTGGGCGCTAAATAAAGGTTAGCAGGAAAGATAGCCGCATTTTCCACCTTGCTTATCCGCTTACCACTGCTAATCTCCAGGGTTTCTATACTCTCAATCTCGTCTCCAAAAAAACTAACCCGATAACCAAAATCCATATAAGGCAGGTTAATGTCCACTGTATCGCCCTTCACCCTGAAATTCCCTCGGTTAAAGTCTCCCTGGCTCCGCGTGTATAAAGAATTAACCAGGGCGTGCAAAAATCCCTGCCGGCTTACTACCTGTCCCTGATAGATACGTATAATCCCATTTGCGAATTCATCCGGATTACCAATGCCATAAATACAACTCACCGACGCGACAATAATAACATCCCGCCTGCCACTCAACAATTGAGCCGTAGCCTGAAGCCTCAGTTTATCCAGCTCTTCATTAATAGAGAGATCTTTTTCAATATAGGTGTTGCTCACCGGCATATAAGCTTCCGGTTGATAATAATCATAATAAGAAACAAAATACCCCACCGCGTTCTCAGGAAAGAATTGCTTAAACTCCCCGTACAACTGTGCCACCAGCGTCTTATTATGCGTAAGCACAAGGGTTGGGCGTTGTATGTTTTTTATTACGTTGGCGATGGTAAAGGTTTTACCCGATCCGGTTACCCCCAACAGGATTTGCTGTTCTTCACCATCCCGGATGCCCTCCGTCAATTGCCGGATAGCTTCTGGCTGGTCGCCCGCAGGCTGATAAGATGAATGAATTTGAAAAGGCATGATTTCTATTCAGAAGAAAGCGTGACAATCTTTGCCGACGTCTTCTCATCCAGGTAAAAATTCTCAAAGCCTTTATCATAGATTTCCTCCAGGTATTTCATAGTGAAAGGCATAATCTTATCCACTCCCTGCTGAGGCGTCAGTTCCTGAATTTCTTCTTCTCCGCCTTCCTTCTTGAAATCGCGCATGCCCAATTGAAACGAAGCCAATTCAGCGCATTTATTGAAATAGGCGCTATGTGCTATTACATTCTGATGTTGTTTAAAAGATTCCTCATAGTCCATAAACTCCCCCTCATCGTCCTGATCAATAATATCCCTTGCAGCAAATCGCTTAGCCTGACTCATTAAATAATCTTCTAAATCACATACTTCTTCCATAAGATCAGCATCTTCTGTCTCTTCTCCCTCTTCACCAACGTCAAGGTTGGCATTGTCCATCAGGTCCACTCCAAGCGCCACCACCTGCATCAATAATCTGTACTGCTTGTTGGTCAACTCAATTTTTTGCATATTCGTCTTTTTATGAAACTATAAATTTCTATTGAATTAATTATCCTGCAAAGATACGCCACTTAGGGGTCCTGTCTAGTGAAATCTTCTCTAAACCGAACCCATAGGTATTCATCATGGATGGTATTATTTTTTATAGCAGACTTCCGATGGATGGCTTCGAGGTGAAAGCCGTTCTTCTCCAGGACTACCATGGAAGCTGTATTAAAATCGAAAACTTTGGCGTAAAGCCTGATTATCTGCGGGAAATTACTAAAGGTATATCCTATCATCTTCCTGACCGCTTCGGTGGCTATCCCTCTCCCCCAATAGGGCTCCCCAATCCAATAACCCAACTCTGCGCTTATACGGGCAATATCTTCCTGTAATTCAATACCCACCGAACCCACAAGCCGGCCTTCCAGTTCTATAGCCTGACTTTGAGAAGGCTTTTGTCTCCGGTAAAATTTTATAAAAGCAGCAGCATGTTGAATTTTATACGGGTAGGGCAGCCGGTCGCGAACGTTATTCCATATATTGATATTGTTGGCTAATTCCGCCAGTATATAGCGGTCATTTTTTTGCCAGGTACGCAATGTAACCAGCATAAGCAACAGTTTACAACTTTCGATTTAAATAGCTACTATAATCGGGTATCACAGTCTTATATTCCCCGTACATCAGCGGGGAAGTCATTAAAAAATCTGAAGTAGTCCGGTTACTTGCCGCCGGAATATTCCAGACGACGGCGAGACGTAGCAAGGCCTTTACATCCGGGTCGTGTGGCTGGGCTTCCATCGGATCCCAGAAAAAGATAAGCACATCAATTTCTCCTGCGGCAATCATGGCACCGATTTGCTGGTCGCCGCCCATTGGACCACTTAAAACCTTCTTCACCGGTCGGTCCAACCTTTCCTCTAACAGCCTACCGGTAGTGCCCGTAGCGATTAGCTCATGCCTTGCCAAAACGGATCTGTTATAATCAGCCCAATCCAACAGGTCTTCCTTTTTATGGTCATGGGCTACCAGCGCTATCCGCTTACGTATACCTAAATTTCGGGATGTTGTCATAATATCCGTGCATTTAAAAAGCCGCTGAAAATAAAATTCCAACGGCTTATCCAGATAGTCATCTACTATTTTAATATTCAGTCAATTAATGTAATATCAAGCCGATTGAATCTCCTTTATTTTTTCCCGGATCTTCGTTTCTATTTCCTGCGATAATTCGGGATTATCCTGCAATAATTGCTTCACCGCATCCCGGCCCTGCCCCAACTTGTCGCTATTGTAGCTGTACCAGCTTCCGCTCTTTTGGATGATATTCATCTCAACCCCCATATCTATAATCTCTCCAACTTTCGAAATACCCGCTCCATAAACGATATCGAATTCGGCTGCGCGAAAAGGAGGAGCTACTTTATTTTTTACCACCTTTACCTTCACCCGGTTACCCACCGCTTCATCGCCGTCTTTTATCTGGGCCATCCGACGAATATCCAACCGGACGGAAGCATAGAACTTGAGGGCATTTCCTCCCGTAGTCGTTTCGGGGTTACCAAACATTACCCCGATTTTTTCTCTCAATTGATTAATAAAAATACACACCGTATTGGTCTTACTTATCGTAGCCGTTAGTTTACGAAGAGCCTGCGACATCAATCGCGCCTGGAGTCCCATCTTACTATCTCCCATTTCTCCTTCCAACTCACTCTTGGGTACCAGCGCCGCCACAGAATCAATCACTACTACGTCAAGCGCCCCGGAAAGAATCAGCCGGTCGGCTATTTCCAGAGCCTGTTCACCATAATCGGGTTGCGAAATCAATAAATTATCAATATCTACCCCCAGCCGCTGCGCATAAGCGCTGTCAAAAGCATGCTCCGCATCAATAATCGCACACACGCCACCTTTTTTTTGCGCCTCCGCTATGATATGAATCGCAATAGTGGTTTTTCCGGTTGATTCCGGCCCGTAGATTTCTACGATCCGGCCCTTGGGAACCCCTCCCACGCCCAAAGCAACATCCAGCCCGATAGAGCCGGTAGATATTACTTCTATTTCCTGAACTCCTTTTTCGTTCATCATCATTACACTACCCTTACCAAAATCTTTTTCGATTTTGTCCATGGTTAGCTTGAGTGCTTTTAATTTTTCATTTGACATAATTGTGTGCGGTTTTAAGTACTCAAAATTAACAGATGGATGTAAAGATAGGGATAAATTTATTAACACTAATATTTTTAGCAAATAGAACTAAAAAAATACCTTCTTCAAGAGAAGGTATTATCTTTCATATCTTTTATTTATCTCTTTCTTGAATTCTGGCGGCGTTTACTCCAGATATTACCCGGTTTAAACCCGTTGCCTTCCTGACTACCCACGCGGTCCATCGCACAGCGGAAACCCACTTCACTGCTGGCCTGGGTTTCTTCCAGGAAACGACGGGTACCCGGGCTTAGCCAGTATGCTCTGTCATTCCAACTGCCTCCTTTTATCACTCTCGAGTTGTCACTGATAAGCGTTGTTTTTCCATATCCATAGGTAACCTGAGACGAAGAATCTCCATCCAGATAGTTCACTACATTACCCCGCTGGTAGTTACGGCGATCCTTGCTTTCTTCATCCGTAACATATTCCTTTATCACCCTTCCAAGACTATCTCTTTCGAATTCGTTGTTCTCATTCTTCTTAAACTTTTCAAAACGGTTACCTCTGTAGGGGTTAAAATCATCATTATCCAAATTTGACAACGGACGATATACATCCGATACCCATTCATTCACATTTCCTGACATATTGTATAAGCCGAATCCATTGGGATAGAAGGCATCCACCGGTGCCGGGATGGAGGCATTATCATTCAGTCCGCCTGCAATACCCATCATATCTCCACTCCCCCGCTTGAAGTTCGCCAGAAACTTACCCTGCCAGCTTCCCCGGCGATTGTCACGCAGCCCGTTCACATTCTGGCTCCACGCATAGACTTGCTTTTCCTTAATCAGTTCCTCACCCGCTCCGTTAGACTTTTTCTTCGGTCTTGGGTTTTGTGCGATATATCCATAAGCCGCATACTCCCATTCAGCTTCTGTCGGAAGCCTGTAATTGGGCAGCATATATCCATCTTCAAAATTCACTTTTGTCCTGGGTCTTCCGTTTGCATCCAATAACGGATTTTTCTTGGGTTTACCCGGCTGTGGCTGGTAGAGATCCTTTAAATAAGCCTGGGTGTTAAAATTTTCCTGACCCTGGCCCTGAAGCGTTTTTAACTGATTCTTATTGATAAATCCTTTTTCAACAAGAATGCGTTCATTGACCCGATCACTACGCCATAGGCAAAAATCATTTGCCTGTTTCCAGCTAACACCAACCACAGGATAATAATTATACGAGGGAGGACGGAAATAATATTCAACCAGGGGTTCATTATAAGCCAGTTCCTCCCTCCACACAAGTGTATCGGGCTTGGCAGCCTCAATAACCTTGGCATATTGCGGATCGTCGAATACGGATTCCATCCAGTGTAAATACTCACGATAATGTACATTCGCCACTTCTGTCCTGTCTATATAAAAAGAAGACACGGTAACACGCCGGGGAATGTTATTCCAATCGCCCATCACGTCTTCTTCAGTAGCGCCCATCGTGAAGGTACCACCCTGTACGAACACCAATCCGGGTCCCGTACCCTGCTCTCTTTCTTTGGAAACATTAAAGCCTCCCATATTTTTATCATTATAGTTCCATCCGGTTACATCGGATTTCTCAAACTTTTTCTTACCAAAAAGTCCGTTTTTACAGGAACTAAAAGAAAGGATAGCGGCGGATAGAAAAAGCAAATTTTTAAAATTCAATAGTCTTTGCATTTTGCTGGATTTAAACTAAATAAGATAACGGGTATATATTTTAAATATTGTTAACCGCTCATTAAAAGAAAGCTACACTCTTCCGTTTAATGAAGCCAATAATGGTTTAACAACACGCAATTTAATTACTTTATAAAAAAACGGGTATTCCATTGTGTTTATTAAATGCTAAACTTGCAAATTCAGAGCCAACTTATAGACAAAGCAATGAAAATCATATACAAAACAATAATTATTTTTCTCTGCCGTTTTTAAGAAAGGTCCATAATTAAGGCATAGTTATTGTTAAATCGGTCGCATTGAAAGATTAAGTGCATTTTTAAGGTAAGAGATAGCGGAAAAACAAAAACACTGTCTTATTTTGCAAACAAAATTAATTATACATTAAATTAACCATTTATATAGAATAAATATTACTCCTTTTTATTCTTTTTCTATCGAACACAATTTCAGCGGAAATGACGCATTAAAGTTGGGACAGACCAAAGGGTAAAAATGTAAACTAATATGCAAAACGGTACCTGGAACCTGTGTTCAAATTAAAAACAAACAGATGAAACAATCACTGAGGAGATTTTCAGCTATGGGTTTATTGCTTTCAGTGCTGTCAACGGGCAGTTTTGCGCAAAGCAGTGAACCCATTAATATCGTTACTACTGCAGTTCCATTCCTTCGAATATCGCCCGATGCCCGCGCCGGCGGGATGGGTGATATGGGCATTTCCACAAGTCCCGATATCAATTCACAATTTTATAACGTTGCCAAATATCCCTTTACCCAAAACACAGCCGGACTTGGTTTTACCTACACACCATGGTTAAAAGACCTGGGTTTAAATGATGTTTATCTGGCTTCCATGGCCGGTTATTATAAGTTAGATGAACAACAGGCTCTTTCCGCTTCGTTGCGTTATTTCAGCTTGGGAAACATTCAGTTCACGGATGCTCTGGGAAACGACTTAAACCGCTTTAATCCGAGAGAATTTGGGTTAGATCTGGGTTATTCCAGGAAGTTGTCCGACCAGTTCTCTTTGGGTGTGGCTCTCCGATATATTTATTCCAATCTCGCCGGGGGCGCCTCCACAGGAGGTTACTCCTACAAAGCGGGTAATGCAGTCTCCGGAGACATCGGACTTTATTATACCAATGCCAACGAAGAGGGTCAGGGGTGGCACGCCGGGGCAGTGTTTAGTAACCTCGGGTCAAAAATCTCCTATACTTCAGATGCAAGACAACGAAATTTTATACCGGCGAACTTCGGATTGGGTGCGGGGCACACCTGGGTTAGTAATGAAGTGCACAAAATATCGCTCAATGGCGAATTCAATAAGCTATTGGTTCCCGCTCCGCCAACAGGGGATAATGTGACAGAAGAGGAATTTGAAAAGTACAACAGTGACGGCGTGGTGACCGGGTGGTTTAAATCCTTCGGGAATAGCGCTCTGGCCTATTCTGTAGGTGGTGAATATATGTATAACGACCAGTTTGCACTCAGAGCGGGCTATTATGGCGAAAGCGCCAGCATGGGAAAGAGAAGCTATGTAACGCTAGGTGTGGGTATCAATTACAACATCTTCGGACTCAACTTCTCCTACCTGCTTCCTTCAGGGAACGGTGTAAACAGAAATCCGCTTTCCAACACCATCCGCTTCAGCCTGCTGTTTAATTTCGGCGGTGAAATGGATTCGGGCTTTGGACAATAGTCGATCCGATTTAACCTCATTTTGGAAAGCCCGGCAAACACAAAAGCGTTGTTGGGCTTTTCTTCTTTACTTTCGCAGAAAAACTATGTCTTACCGAATAGGGTTTGGAGTAGATTATCACCAACTGGTTACCGGAAAGAAATTATGGATTGGAGGTATTGAAATTCCCCATGACAAAGGCGCCACCGGACACAGTGACGCGGACGTATTATTACACGCCATTTGCGATGCTTTACTGGGCGCCCTAAGCCTCGGAGATATTGGCGTACACTTTCCCAATAACTCTGATAAATACAAGGATATAGACAGCAAAATTCTACTGCGGGAAACGTTTGACCTGATACAAAAAGAAGGATACGACGTCGTAAATATTGATTCCACTATTTGTTTGGAACGACCCCGGATTAATCCCTACGTAATGAAGATGCGTGAGACCATCGCGCCAATTGTCCATCTTTCCGTTCGGGATGTATCTATTAAAGCAACCACAACCGAACAAATGGGCTTTGTCGGCCGGGAAGAAGGATTAAAGGCTTACGCTACGGTTTTGCTTGAAAAAAAAAGTGAAAATGTGGCAATGGGAGAAATGTGAGAAATGTGAGAAATGTGATGAATGTGAAAATGTGGAGAACGAGAGGAATTGGAGGGATTGGGGAGGAGTAGCCGGATTGTAACAGAATTCATAATCTTATACCCTGCAGGAACTACAATTCGTGGATTCTACCTCAATCACCCTATTTTTGCCGTATGTCATCCAACCTGAATATCAAAATAATCAATCAGTCCAATAATCCGCTTCCAGCATACGCAACACCGGGGTCTTCCGGTATGGATATCCGCGCTTTCATCCCTGAAACCGTCGCCCTGAAACCGCTGGAGCGCAGCTTAATTCCAACGGGGATCTTTGTAGAAATTCCCCCGGGCTATGAAATACAGATTCGTCCCCGCAGCGGCTTAGCTGTTAAGCATGGCATTACCTGCCTTAACACTCCGGGCACTATAGACGCCGATTACCGGGGCGAAATAAAAATTATACTCATTAATTTATCCGCCGAAACCCAACTAATTCAACCCGGCGACAGAATTGCCCAAATGGTCGTCCAGCGGGTTGAACTGGTTCAATGGCAAACAACAAATGAAATCAATGCCACCGGTAGGGGTGAAGGAGGATTCGGCCATACCGGAAAAGATTAATACACTTAAATAATTATCATGCGGATAATTTTAATCGTCCTACTTCCCTTAATATTTCTGTTTAGCTGCCGCAGTTCAAAAAAAATCCAATCCGCTATGACTAAAAGCGATACGCTTATCCTGGTGGTAAAGAATCCGGCAGAGTCGGATTCTGCTGCACTCGTGCATGAAACCATTGAGCGACTAAAGACCAACCACATTGATTTCAATACGTTTTCCGCAAAAATCAAGGTCCAGTATCGCGATAATAAACCCAGAAATTATGAGTTCAATGCTTTTATCCGGATACAAAAAGATCAGATTATCTGGCTCTCTATCAATGCGTCATTGGGTATTGAAGCTTTCCGGGTGCTCATCACTCCCGATAGTGTAAAATTAATTGACAAATTAGCCAAAACCGTAAAATATCATACCGTAGAATATATGAAAGAAATTGCCCAGCTGCCCATTGATTTCTATACCCTGCAGGACCTGATTATCGGCAATCCGGTTTACCTCGATAGTACTCATATCAGCACTTATCGTGAACGGGAAAGCTCTGTATCGCTGGCCACCATCGGCGACTTTTTCAAGCACCTCCTTTCTCTCAGAAAAACTGATTATGCTTTGCTTCACAGCAAACTGGATGACGTGGATCCTGCGAGAAGCCGGACCGCCGATTTCACCTATAATGATTACGAGTACATTGAAGGCAGGTTTTTTTCAACAAAACGGCTGATCACCGTAGCAGAAAAGATTAAACTAGACGTGAATCTCGACTATAAACAGATAGAATTTGACAAACCGCTTACCTTCCCTTTTAACATTCCACGTAGCTATAATATTGAGTAATTTTAACATCCTGTCGTGCAATCGAATACGTATACAGTCGTTATTTGCAGTATATTGAATAAAAAATAAAGCATGCGTTATTCTTTTGTTTTGTTGATTGCCTTAGCTCTTAGTTTTTACAATACCGGTATACGGGCTCAGTCGCGGACAGTATTGGAGCATCAGCGAAAGCAAATACAA
>JACFNM010000140.1:7518-9909 GCA_019454915.1 Chitinophagaceae bacterium | reverse complement strand
AAATGGAATAGAAGAGCGTTTATAAGACAGTCGGGTGCGGCAACACTTGCAGCCCTCGCATCGGGTGCGCCGGTTTCTTCACTACTGACCGGGTGTGGAGCCAGGAAAAATGAGCCTGCAGATTCGACGGCCGATACGGTTATTTTATTATGGCTTGCGGGCGGAATGGCCCATACCGAGACCTTTGATCCAAAAGCTTATACACCCTTTGAAAAGGGGATGGATGCAAACAGGGTACTAAGCACTTTTAAATCGTTGCCCACGTCGTTAGATGGAATTCATTTTTCTGAAGGGTTGCAGTCTATCGGTGAGATCATCAATAAGGGCACGCTGATAAGGTCTTATGTGGCTGCTGATTTGGGACATATCCTGCATTCGCGTCATCAATACAACTGGCATACATGTTATGAGCCGCCCCAGACGGTTGCGGCGCCGCATATCGGGGCGTGGATTGCTAAAGAATTGGGGCCGAACAATCCGGTAATTCCTCCTTTCATAGATATTGGGCAACGAATGAATGTAGGAGAAGCGGAGGAATTAAAAGCCTTTCATACTGCGGGATTTTTAGGTAATGAATATGGTCCCTTTTTTATTCCCGACCCGAGACAGGGCTTGGAGAGCGTTCGCCCGCCGGTAGGGATGGATGCCAAACGTTTTGAAAAGCGGAATCAGTTATATAAGGATCTGGTCAGTAAGAGCGTGATAGGTGACCTGGGCAGCGATTATCAGAAGGAATCACTAAAGCGTTCAATGGAGCAGGCATATATGTTGTTGAACTCACCGGAAGCGAAAGCATTCGATCTAAGCCTTGAGCCTAAAGAAGTGTATGACATATACAATACGGGAAGGTTTGGTTTGGGCTGTTTGTTGGCCAGAAGACTTACGGAACAGGGAGCGAGGTTTATCAGCGTTACAACGGAATATGAGCCTTTTATGGGATTTGATACGCATGAAAACGGGCACACGAGGATGATTGATATGAAGAAGATGGTGGATGGGCCGATAGCGCAATTAGTGAAGGACCTGGATAAAAGCGGAAGATTGGATCGGACGATGATCATTGTTGCCAGTGAGTTTAGCCGGGATATGATGGTGGAAGGTCGTCCCGATGAAAAGGTACAGGAGCAGGTGAATCAACCCGATATCATTCATGAGATGAAACATTATGGCATGCACCGTCATTTTACGGATGGATGTTCTATTCTGATGTTTGGCGGTGGCATTAAGAAAGGATTTGTTTATGGAAAAACGGCAGACGAACGTCCCTGCAAAACAATCGAAAACCCGATTAAGATAGCTGAACTGCATCAGACGATCTATCACGCCCTGGGTATTCCGCCCGATACCAATTATGTAATTGAAGAAAGGCCTTTTTATACCACGCCTGACGGCACTGCAGAACCGGTGAAGGAGTTATTGATAAAGGCGTAGAACTATATCCACTTTGACTCACGCCGTCAGCACCGCAGACGGACGGTTGGTTAATTATTATTTCCCGCTGATTTCGAGGGTGAGCACAGAGTCTTCTATCCGAGCAGTTCCGCGCAATCTGCGGGATACTGTTTCCCCCGCCGATTTCAGGAACGAACGCAGAAACTTATAGCTTCCGTCGGGGATATAATGTCACTTGTTTCATTTCTAAAGAATATATTTGGGTGTTTATTAATTATCAATCCTGTATAACGAGATATTATGAATAGATGGAAAAATGATTCGGAACTGTTTGAATGGGTAAAGAGAGAGCTTTTTACCGCCCTGGTGGGAGACGTGTTAGATAAGCTGGGCTTTTTGCACCAGTTTTTATCCCCGCAGCTCAAGCCGCTCGACCCGGCGATGGTTGTTATTGGCAGGGCGATGCCGGTGTTAGAGGCGGATGTTTTTTCTGAGATGGATGAAGGAAGCCAGAATCCGTTTATGAAAAAGTCGTTCGGGCTTATGTTTGAAGCGCTCGATAGTTTAAAAGCAAATGAGGTATATATATGCAGCGGCGCATCATACAAGTATGCACTTTGGGGCGGATTGATGAGTATCAGGGCGAAGCAGTTGAAGGCTGCCGGCGCCGTATTGAATGGATTCTCAAGAGATACCAATCAGATCCTGGAGCTCAACTTCCCCACTTTTTCTATGGGTACTTATGCACAGGACCAGGGACCAAGAGGAAAAGTGATTGACTATGGTGTATCTATTGAATGGGATGGTATCCGCATTAACCCGGGTGATATTGTTTTTGGCGACAGGGACGGGGTGCTGATTATTCCCAAAGAGGTGGAAGAAGAGGCTTTTGTGAAAGCAATGGAAAAGGCGAGTGGCGAAAACCGGGTGTTGCAGGCGCTACGGGATGAAGGGATGAGTTCGGTAGAAGCCTTTAATAAATTTGGTATCATGTAGTCT
>JACFNM010000140.1:0-7508 GCA_019454915.1 Chitinophagaceae bacterium | reverse complement strand
ATGGAGCCCATTACACATACAAAAACGGGGAATGTCCGCTGGAGTATCCTTGCCCTTCTGTTCTTTGCCACTACCATTAATTATATAGACCGGCAGGTTATCGGTATATTGAAACCCTTCATTGCCGAAGATTTGGGATGGAGTGAAGCCGATTATGGTTTCATCGTTACCGCTTTTCAGATAGCTTATGCTGCCGGGCTGCTAATCTCCGGACGGTTCCTCGACAAATACGGAACCCGCGTGGGTTATTTGATAGCCGTCATTGTGTGGAGTATTGCTGCTACGGCCCATGCGTTAGCACGCGGGGTGATGAGTTTTATGGGAGTGCGTTTTTTGCTGGGGCTAGGAGAGTCAGCCAATTTTCCGGCAGCCGTAAAAAGCGTGGCGGAGTGGTTTCCGAAAAAAGAACGTGCGCTGGCAACAGGAATTTTTAATTCGGGCTCTACGGTTGGGGCAATCCTGGCGCCTATAATCGTCTCGGGGATTACGGTTTTGTTTGGCTGGAGATTGGCTTTTGTACTGACGGGATTATTAGGTTTTATCTGGATTGTTTTTTGGCTAATCTATTACCGCCATCCTGCCGGGCATAAAAAATTATCTCCTGCCGAATTTGAATACATCCATCAGGATAAAGATGAAACACAATCAGAAAAAGGTGTCAGCTGGTTTTCGCTGTTAAAGCATAAGCAAACACTGGCGATATGCCTGACCCGCTTTATTTCTGATTGGGTATGGTGGTTTTTTCTATTCTGGATTCCGGATTTCCTGGCCAAGACAACCGGTGTCAATATCAAAGAACTGGTATTACCCCTCATTATCATTTATGCTGTTTCCAGCGTTGGCGGTATTGCGGGAGGATGGTTTTCCTCTCACCTGATAAAATCCGGCAGAAGTATTGATTCCTCCAGAAAGCTGGTCATCTTTTGCAGCGCTTTATTAGCGATACCGATTGTGTTTGTTTCGCAGTTAAATGAACTTTGGCTGATCGTTTTGCTGATATCACTTGCCACTGCAGGGCATCAGAGCTGGGCTGCGAATATGTTTACGATTATTTCAGACATTTATCCCAAAGGAGCAGTCGGTTCCATGACGGGATTGAGCGGACTCATGGGTGCAATCGGCGGAGCATTATCTGCTACATTTGTGGGATTGGTATTGCAGATTTCCCATAGCTACACTTTGATATTTTCTATTGCTTCGGTAGTATATTTATTAAATTGGGCTATTATTAAATTGCTCATCAGAAAAATTGAACCTTTGAAAATCCAAAGCAATCTTCCTGATGCAGAAAAACCAAAGTAAGTTTTTTTAAGACAGTGAATCATGATTAATTTAACAGGAGAGACAGCCCTGATTACAGGAGGCGGAAGCGGAATAGGTTTGGGTATAGTGAAAGAAATGATTGGACTTGGCGCTAAGGTGGTTTTAACCGGGAGAACAGAAGAAAAACTTCGGGATGCCCAAAAGATGTTGGGAGAAAACTGTTTTTATTGTGTCAATGATGTAACCGATAAGAAGCATCTCCCTGTGTTAATACAAGACATAGAAAAAAATATAGGTGCCATCTCCATTCTGGTCAATAATGCAGGAAGGCAAATCAAGAAGCCATCACTCGATACTACTGATGCGGAATTTGATGAGGTGATCAATACCAATTTAAGCTCGGTATTTGCTCTAACGCGTGAGGTATTGAAATATATGATCCCCCGCAAGAAAGGGTCAGTGCTTTTTATCAGTTCAATGACGGCTTTTTACGGATTACCCCAGGTGCTTTCGTATAGCGCTTCAAAATCGGCTTTGTTTGGATTATTGCGTACGCTGACGGTTGAGTATGCGCATACGGGTGTCAGATTTAATGCAAGAGCGCCGGGCTTTATAGAATCGAAAATGATGTTGGCAGCATTGGATAAGGACCCTTCGCGAAAAGAAAAGATATTGAGCCGTACACCGGTAGGCAGATTCGGTGATGCTGCTGATATTGGTAAGGCAGCGGCCTTTCTGGCTTCGGATGCGGCGGCATTTATTACCGGCGTTTGTTTACCGGTGGATGGTGGTAATTCAATCGGATTTTGAAAGCATAAAATAATAAAAGAAAATGATCAAGCTCGGTTTCGGATTATATCGGCACATGCTGAACGCAGATCACTATCAGTTTGCCAGGCAATGTGGAGCCACGCATGTAGTTATTCATTTGGTAGATTATTTCAATAACCGCAGCGGAGCCGGTAAAGAAGGGCAACCTGTTGGAAGTAGTGAAATCGGTTGGGGCTATGCAGGCGATGGTTCTCTCTGGACTTTGGAGCAATTGCTGCGGATAAAGAAAGACTTGAGCGCTCACGGATTAACCTGGGAAGCTATTGAAAACTTTGATCCGGCGATGTGGTACGATGTGTTGCTCGATGGCCCGGAAAAGAAAAAACAGATAGAGCAATTGAAAGAACAGATCCGGATAATCGGCCGCGCAGGCATACCGATTATGGGTTACAATTTTTCTCTGGCGGGCGTGGCGAGCAGAATAACAGGACCTTTTGCAAGAGGAGGCGCACTCAGTGTAGGGATGGATAAGGTAGATGACGCACCCATACCTAATGGAATGGTATGGAACATGCGTTATGATCACAGACAGAAAAGAGACGGATATCTTCAAAAAATTGAACATGAAGAACTATGGAGCCGGGTTCAGTATTTCCTCGATGAACTGATACCGGTGGCGGAAGAGGCGGGCGTCAGATTGGCTGCACATCCGGACGATCCCCCTATGCCTTATATCAGACAAACTCCCCGGCTGGTCTATCAGCCGCGACTCTATCAGAAACTGCTGGATATGAAACCCGGCAGAAGTAATGCACTGGAGTTCTGTCTGGGCTCAATAGCCGAGATGCAGGAAGGAGATATCTATGAAGCTACCGAACAGTATGCCGATCACATCGCCTATATCCATTTTAGAAATGTAAGAGGTAAGGTGCCGGAATATAAAGAGGTCTTTATAGACGAAGGAGATATTGATATGATGCGCATTTTAAAAATCCTGCAGGCGAAAAATTTTGATGGTGTATTAATACCTGATCATACTCCGCACATGAATTGTGATGCTCCCTGGCATGCAGGAATGGCCTATGCTATGGGTTATATGAAAGCCCTGATGGCGCAGTTGTGAATCATATCATCCTGATAAGGTGAGGTTATGAGGAATGCCGGAACCAGAGTGGTTAGCCTGTTGGTATCTTCACAACGGCGCACCTGTGCTTCAACGGGACGTCCAAAACAATACGGTTATCTACACTCTTAAAACCCCGGGGAGATATAGGCTGGTCTGTTGCAGGTAGGAATACTTCTATCTTTTTTGGATCAAAGTGTCCGAGTTTCGGGTGATCGATCTCCAACTCTACACTTGTCACTTCATCATTTGCCAGGACAATGGGTAACACATATCCATCCGGTACGCTGAAGATATTGACTTTTGCGAGCTCGTCTTTAATGGCGACTACTTTAGGTAGTAGTACCCAACGCCTTTGATTCATCAACTGAAATAAATGTCCATATGAAAGATAGCAACTGTCATTATATTGACTGGGACGGATTGCATGATTATTAAAGGGAAGAGGAGCAGTGGGGAAGGCGCCCAAATACAGGAAGCGTTGAAAGTAAAAATCCGGATCAGGTTGTAAAGATCTTTCATCAGTAGTCCAGGTGTTAATAGGTTTATACAGCCCAAGAAACGTACTGACATTCAGGGCAGCCCCACGATCGTTATGTTCATCGTAAATACCATCCACATACTTCATAATATCGAGCCTTACCGAAGAGACTGCGTTTATAAATATGGCTTTATTTCTCCCACGGAACAAAGGACCTAACCTGGACATCAGTTGCCTCCAGGAGTTAAAGAGAGATCTTGCCGGAGAATCGTTGTACCAGGTAGCACCGTCATCCGCTTTCGTATTGAAAAAAGTCAGCCAGTCTAATCTGTCTATGCAAATACCGGCAGAAGAAGGCAGGAAACGAAGCATTCGCTTACCCTGGTCAACCAGATAGTTTTGAAAATTAAAGGCACCGGGATCCATGACGATTCCTCCTTCCCAGGTTTTAATTAGTTTGCCGGTATCGTCTTCATTATATAGAATGCCATCACTGATCTTTCCGTAAAGGAAATCATTGGGGTCTTTCCATAAATCTTTTGCCCTTACTGTTATCGTGTGCTCTCCGGGATTTTTTATATCAGTCCCGAACTCAGTTACATTAAAATAGTTAAGTACCTTAAATCCGTAGTCTTGCATTTTGCGGGAGTAGATTTCAAGATCCTTTCTTCGTATTGGTCCTCCCTGATAAGGCGCATGCCCCGCTTGTTCATTCACATGCGCAGCTTCCTCCGGTGTTCCAAATGTTTTCCATTTTTTGGGCGGGTGGCATAAACATGTCCGGATAGGGAGAGTCGAAGATTGTTTTCCAGTTAAATTTAAAACCCATTTTCCTGAGTTTTAGGGTATCCAATTCGTTTATCCAGGTTGTATAAGCAGATAGTCCAAACAGGTTTTTCGCACTTTCAACGGGTTCAAAGTAATCCGGATAATGTCTGGTCATCCAGGCTAACCCGCTACGCCAGTCTTTTTCATGCTGTACCAGATACATGGTGAAGTGCAGGGTATGGACTGAATCAATACGATGATAACGATGCTGAAACTCGACCAGCCCTTCTCTTGTCGTAATTAGTTTCAGATACAACAGGGGATCGTCAGGGGATTGCACAAAACTGTAACCGTATGTACTGTTAGAGTCAATAATACTGACAATCGGAATTGAAAAAAGATTCCCTGACGTGGAGGTGACCCAGGCTGGATCACAACCAAACCATCTGGCAACATCTGAGAATGGCCGCGTAACAAGAGGATCTTTCCAGCGATTATCCACGAGATTGTTGTTTGAATAGTTTGCATTTTGCCGGAAAGGATCCGGACTGGACCATGCTGTCCAGTATCTTGAACTTTCGTTCGCCGGCCATTTTATCCAAGGTATGACGGATGTACTCCAGGCACTGCTTTCACCGCTTATTTCGACGGTCCATTTAATTGCATTTTTTTCAGGTCTAAAATATTCAGTGATATAACACCGGTTGTTATCATTATCCGAAACTAAATGAGTGAAAGAAAAGCCACCGTTGTTCAAGGAGTCTGTTTTTATTAATTGTGCATCCTCGCAACCTCCCAGTCGAGTTTGCCCACAAAGCGGAAGATGATTCCCTGAAGCCTCATTAATACTTGTTATCCTTCCGTCTTTGTTCACACTGATACCAAAACCATCCGGTGTTTTAATCTCATAGCTGTAACCTTCTGCCGGAGAAATATCTTCCGTAGTTCTGTCTGCAGTGAGTAGTGGTTCGGCCCATACCGCCTTTGTGCCGGCGGGAGTAATCCTGCCTGATGTTTCGTTATCTGCTATTGGCTTTACCCACAGTTCAATCTCCATAGCACGATTAATATTAAGCCTTAATTTTTCCGGGAAAGTATTTTTGTCCACCGGTTCACTATGATAAATTCTATTGCCATCCGCATAAACCTCAAAAATGGCTCTGGAATGAACCGGGGCGCCCTGAAGAGTTATAAGCCCGATTGAGAGTGTTAATTCCGTGTATTTACGATTTAAAATGTAAGAAATAGATTGGTTTCGGTGGCTCAAATCTGTGACAATTGCCTGGTAATATGTACGATTACCAAGGGTGATTCCCTGTCCGGAGGTATCGTTATTGATTATTTGAAACTGTTCATTTGCTTTATTGATAAAGAAAGAGGGTAGTGAAGTCAGATGGACTCTTTCTTCATCATTTTGGACATTTTCGGTGACGGAGAAATCTTCCGTAAATTCGCATCCGGTTGTAGCCTGGCGGTAAGCAAACAGGGGCGTTGAAAATTGACCTAAAGAAACGAGGCTCAGAAGGAGCAGTTGTTTGGGTAGCATCAGAGAAGATTTGAATTAAGAAATATTTAGAATCAGAAAGATATGAAAAGAATCCTTTTTTTGGTTATAATAACCTTTGTATTGTATAATTGTAATACCCATCCCGAATCACAAGCAACAGAACAGGAAACCGCATCTACTGAGGGCGAAGCAGATGAAAATATACCCATGGTAATAGAGCTGGATAACGGTAACAAATGGACGGTGAACGATGAAATGAAGCCTTTTGTTTCCAAAGGGGAAGAATTGGTCAATAGTTATCTGCAATCTCAGCAGACGGACTATAAACAGCTTGCCCAACAACTGAAAGAAGAGAATAATCAATTAATAAAAAGCTGTACCATGGATGGAAGAAGCCATGAGGAGTTACATAAATGGCTTCATCCTCATCTGGAAATGGTGGAAGAACTGGCTAAAGAAGAGGATGCGGGTAAAGCAAAAGAATTAGTGGCCCAATTGCAGAAGTCATACGAGACGTATCACCAGTATTTTAATTAATAACTTCGATTTTGTCGGGAAAGTGCAGAATAAATTTACGCTGTCCCATCGGGTTCTCCATTGGCTGATGACGCTGGCAATGCCGGTTCTGTTTGTTACCGGATTTCTAAGGATGTTTTGGATGAATAAGAGTCATATTGAATTTTAAAGAAGGTAATCATGAAAACATTTTGGGACGAACGGTTTAGTCAGCCGGAATATGTTTACGGTCAGCAGCCAAATGAATACCTGAAGGTGAAATTGTCAGTGATATCTTCTAAAGGATAGGGCGGGAATAGCTCAGGAAATGAAGCTTTCGGTTAACAGGGATTTAGATTCTGAATTACCGAAAAAAAATAAAAAAAACTAAAAAAATGTTCTGTATATTTACACTTGACTGCACTGCTTGCGATCTGAAGAGTATTTAAAAATAGCCAAAACTTTATCATTTAAGTTGTTAATACCATTCTTTCAATGTTCTCAAGGACTCTTTAATTTAAAATACGACTGTATATATTGCGATAGAGGTGTTTGAAGGTTTATTTAGTAATGATTAAATCGTTACACAAGATGAAAAACTTAAAACGACCGGAGAAAATGGCGTTGCGTTATTGACAATTGCGATTGCAATCTATCCGCATTGGAGAAAATGTGTTCGTGACGTTTCCAGGCGAGGTGTTTACGGAAATAGGGTTGAAAGTGAAGTAGCAATCTCTGTATGAGAACACACTTATTCTGGGAGTTGCCGGACTGTTTGACGGATATTTGTCCACAAAGGAAAAATATCTGGACGAAGGATATGCGCCTAACGGGAGTTTTTTAGCTCCTGGCCCTGACGATGTTATGATTAACGCAGCACGACAGTTGTTTAAAACTGTTTCAATTGAAGAATAGCCTACAGAAAAATTTGAATGAGCCAAAACTAAACTAAATAACAGTGAGTTATTCTGATAGAAAGTTTTTTGTCCGCGAGGTAAAAACGAATTTCAGATTTCAGGTCTTTCGGAGAAGAGATCTGTATTTCTTTATGAGAGTATAAAATAGATTGTGTAAATAGATTAAGTAGCTGCATTTAGAGT
>JACFNM010000139.1 GCA_019454915.1 Chitinophagaceae bacterium | reverse complement strand
TCCTTTTCCCGGGTAACCAGATTCATCCTCAGAATGGCAGGTGCATTAATGGCAAGTATGTAAGCATAAGGATAGCGCACAACTGCTCTTGATTGACTTAATTTGAATGCAATGCTATCAAAGTCCATGATAATCGGCATTATATAATTCAGAGACGTGTCATATACTGAAATTTGCGTGCTGTTCCTTTTGGAAAAGTAGAGTGTTTCACCGTTTACTCCTGATATCCTGAAAAGCTGATCTCCATTTATTTCTTTTATCTTAATAACAGCATTGTTTATCCATATTCTGTTAAACCCATTTTTGTCGGTATTCACTGCATTTAACTGAACGCTGACAAATGCAATGGAAGCAATCACAAATGCCGCTCCGGACAGCAGAACAAGTATCCTGTTTCTTGACATAGTTCATCTTTTAGTCAACAACAACTGCCGTATTAACTACGGCAGTTGTTGTCATTCTTTGCAGTTAATTTACAGGGGAAAGCCCTGCACAGTTTCAATTGCTCTGTAGCAATACAACAATCTTCATCACCCGGTTCACAAATTGTGCTGACGTTTGCCTGTGAGCACTCAGGAAGGCCGTTTGATGTTACATTCGTAGCAAATGCTGTTGCTGCACCAAGCAGTGCAATGGCTATAAAGCCAAGTTTGATTTTTTTCATCTTACAAAATTTAAGTTTTAACAATTAATGCCTACTCTCACAGTTTTCGGCTACCCTGGTCCTTGCAAGAATTATTTTTATATATCGTAAAGTATTTCGTCTTTTTGTTGTTTTGTGTTAACAGGCTCGTACATTACAACGCCGAGAAATGCCAGTATCGTAAAAGCAATATTAAATATGAGATGCTGGCCCCAACTCATCTGAGATAACACACCTCCACACGAGCATGGAACATAATAGCTGTAATGCAGCATGGCGTAGATATAACCTGTAAACAACAGCATCAGGAAAAACGAAGCATAGAAACCCAGTAGCCGGGTACGATTAAATACAAGTAACAACGCAACTACAATTTCGCTTGCCGGCACAGCCCAGGCAACTAAGCCTGCTACCTTAGTAACAAACGGCGACCGGCTTAATTGGAATTTAAAATCAGCGTAATCCAGCAATTTGCTTAATCCTGCATAAACAAAAAGGAGTATTAACAAGCCTGAGATAATGTCAACGATGAGTGTCTTTTTCATGGATACTTATTTTAAATGTTACTTTTGATAAACATTCTTTTGCTCCATTCTATTCTTTCCTTATCCAGTCGCTATGTTCCCATTAAGCTGATGTAAAAATATTGAGTTCAATTATCTAATTCTGTCCATTAACAAATCAGTATTGATACCTTGAGGGCGCTACACCATAATAGCTGGTGAAAGCATGTAAGAAGGAGGTATATCTTTTATAGCCGACAGCCGTCGCGACTTCTGGTAAATGCAATGAGCCGTTGGCTAATAGTTCTTTTGCTTTTTTCATCCTGCATCGGAATATGTACCTGTAAACAGGCAGGCGGTAATAAAAAATAAAATGTCGTCTGAGCGTTGTTTCGCTTAATGAAAACCTGGAAGCAAGTGTTGAGATCGTTAATACTTCATGCAGGTTAATATCAATATATGTTTTCACCTCCTGCAATTTCTCAATATCAGCCCTGCATAAAGCGATGCTATCAACAGACTGGTTGTTCATATTAAGCGCATTTTACCAGGATCATAAAACCGGCTATTCGCCGGGCTTATTACTTGCAGGTTGGTTAGCCGTCAGGAAAATGCCCGTGCTGCTGGTAGTGATCGTGACAGTTGTGGGGTGCGTGGTGCCGGGCTGGAAGGATGAGGCCTTTTCAAAGTTGAACAGCGGTGTTGTCTTTACCTGTAATGGTTGTTTTGCGTTTTTCATAAAGTACGTTTTTAATGATGAAATCGAAAATTAGAACAACGATTTTATCTGAAATAAACTATTACATGAACAGGGCTATTCTATATACACAAAGGTTTTTTCACTACATTTAAGCCGGCCAGTTTTTTGTTTTTGCGGATGGATATACGTACTCTTTCTCATAAATTGTTTTATCATCTGGTGTGCTGGATGGCATTTATTGCTTACGAAGTGGCTGTAACGCTGACGATGGGTGTTGATGCAAGTTTTTTAAGATTCACAGTTTTTTATACACTCGATATCCTGCTGTTCTACATCAATGCGCATGTAGTGTTTCAATTTGTTTTTCAGCGGCGCTATGCAGTATTGTACCTTATTCCTTTAGTATTGGCAGAACTGGCTTTGTTTACGGGTGCTACCATTGCCGTAAATGTGATGGTGGATTCTGTGGAAGCAAAGGAGCTTGATGTTTCCAAACTGGATTATATCAGGGCTATATGGAGAGGTGTTTATTTCCTGGGGTTAAGCACGGCTTACTGGTTCATCCTCAGAAATGCGAGTAATGCCAGGAAGGCCAATATGCTCCAGGTACAGAAGCTGGAAGGAGAAAAAAGAGAAACAGCGCTTGAAAATGCATACTTGCGTGCCCAGATAAACCCGCACTTACTGTTCAATGCGCTGAACTTTATCTATAATTCAGTGGTGGGCATTTCTGAAACGGCGTCAAGAGGGATATTGCTGCTGGCCGATGTAATGCGCTATGCACTTACCAATATGGAGCCCGATGGGAAAGTAGCACTTTGCAAGGAAGTGGAACAAGTGGAAAATTATATTGCGATCAACCAGTTGCGCTTCAGTAACAAACTCTGCATCGTAACCGATATTGACAGCGCCTGCAGGACAAGCGCCCTGCGCATTCCACCATTGCTGCTGCTCACATTCGTTGAAAATATGTTCAAGCATGGCTACCTTTCAGATCCTGGCAATCCTGCATATATCACCATGCGCTGCACAGAGAATATATTTTACTTTCGTTGTGGCAATGAAAAAAGGTTTAACCGAGTTGATTTCAGGGAAGGACATATCGGTATTCAAAATGTAAAGACACGGCTGCAAAATTATTATGAAGGTTTGTATGACTTGGACATAGCCGATAATGATGTTACATTTACAGTGAAACTAACGATTCGGCTATGAATATCCGGTGCTTTATTATTGATAATGAGGAACATGCTCTTGATGTGATCAGGAAATTTATCATCAACACGCCGGGCCTCGAATTAGCCGGCGCTGAAACCAACCCTTTGCTGGCGCTGAACAAAGTAACCGGCGGAGACATTGTTGCCGATATTACTTTCCTCGATATTGATATGCCGCAACTTTCGGGCATTGAGCTGGCAGAGCTGATAGGGACGTATACCCGGATCATTTTTACCACTGCATTTTCTGAGTATGCAGTGAAGGCATTTGATAAAGATGCCCTGGATTATTTGCTAAAACCTGTTTCATACGAACGGTTCTTAAAAGCGATCAATAAAGCAAAGGAAAAATTGAATCCGGAACGGGCAGTGTCAAAAGTGAAAGAAAAAGATCATTTTTTCATTCAAAGCGAAGGAAAGGGAAAACTCATCCGTATCAGTTACGTGGACATTGTTTATATTGAAAGTGCGCAAAACTATATCCGTATTCACCTGGCCGATGCAGCCTATCTTACCTACCTCACGATGAAGGAAATTGAAGAGACCCTACCTGCAGACCGCTTCATGCGGGTACACAAATCCTTTATCATTAACCTTGCGAAAATTAGCAGCGTTGAAAGCGGGATCATTCACCTGACTGACGGCAGCGCCGTTACACTGGCGCAAAGTTACCGTAAAGAGATGCTTGACATGATCAGCCCTACGCTTGTCAGGAGCAAAAGGCTATAAAGGCCGCACAGCAAGATATGCGGCAGATTGATAGTGTTTCCACAATGCATAATACAATATCATTTCCTGCCGGTAGCTGTCCGTTACCAGCAAGCGGTTGAAGTGCATGTGCACAAGATCGGAAAACAATAATTCCTTTCGCTGCGTATCCATGTGCCGGCGGCATTTTTCAGCCAGCACATAGAGGGACTGCCGGAATAGTTTGTATGGCTTCTTCAATGCTCCTGCGTTCATATCGGTATGCAGCGCATTCATAAACACTGCCTGTTTTAATTCCCGGTATTTTGATTGCACCTGCTTTGTACCGGGATTGTTTTCAGCGCCTGCCGACATTCCCTGGTATAGGTCTTCGAATAATCTCGCTGCGTCAGTGTCACCATAACCAAAGGCTCGTAGCATTATATCCACCGACAATGGTACGATGGCATAGTAATCATAAGATGCATCGTCTGTATTAACAGAGGCTATCCAAGCTGTTATCAGTGCGGTGCTGCTGCAAAACCAATTTTCGCAATCAGTAATCAGTTCCGGTGTATAGCGCTCCAGTTCCCTTTCATAAGCACTCAGGCTATGAGATTGAATGATGCCCGATTCCGCCATACTATTCAAGACCTTTTCAAGTCTGAATATCGCGTAGCCGGCCTGTTTGGGAATGATATTAAATCTGAGTCGCAGGTGATAACCCGGATCGGCGTAGCGGATAAAAAACCATTTTTTTACCAATCCCTGTAATTGCAGCTTGTGAAGACAGGGCAGGATATGATTTTTGATAAGCTCGTTGCTGCGGATAGGGTGTATATACAGTTTATAATACAACCATTCGCTGCCGGGTATAAAAAGGCGTTTTGCGGATTCTTCTGCCCGTTCCGCTGACAGTGGAAAATTCCCCGGACGATAAATACACCTGTCATGGCTTAGCGATGCGATGAATTGATGGATATAGGGCATTCCTTTCTCGTCCTGCACCAGTGCATCTTCCCCACAGTTAAATATATACTCCCGGATGATTATTTTATCCGCTGTTTTTAACAGGGAAAGCAACTGTTCCATACCGGCAGAGTCTTGCTGGTCAAACACAAGCTGGTGATCGTACTGGTCAACCGATATATGCCTGGGCAACTGCAATCTTTCACTGAGCATCCGCCATTCAGTGAGTTGTGCGGAGATGTCCGCCTTGATAACATGCTCAAATTCCCGCCTTTTTAATACCCATTTTGCCAGGTGCAGGATCGCCGTTTTATAACAGGTACGCGGATAAAAAGAAAGTCCCGGGAAAAAATATTCCATATCCAGTGAAAAGCCTGGGCGGAGGCCCTGGTATTGCAGGTCGCACAAAAAGCGGAACACCGCCAGGTCGCTGCGAACATAATTGAATGCCGAACTGAGCCGCGGAATGATACGCCGCCTGTGCTTTTTTGACCAGAGTACAATTTCATCACCTTCAATACACACCCATATATCATTCAGCGCAATCTGCTTTTCCGCTTCTATAACCGAACCGCATAATACAGGTATCTCAAAGGAGTACAGGTTTTCCCTCCTGTCGATATTGGCCGTGTGCAGGTCGGATATATAAGCCAGTTCAGCAAACAATATTCCCGGGTTGGCTTCTTCTTCCTGTACGGCCAGTTCTTTTGCCATCCTGTAAACATTTTCATTCAGGGCTGTAAAACGCCCGGCAATAGCAGTAGCCGTTACACCGCCGGCATGTTCGATATAAACACCTTCGTTGCAAACCCGGAACATCACGGAGCAACTGTTGGGCAACACAAACGGTGGCAATGTTAAATACTCCAAATCCGTTTCTGAGAGTTGCAGGGCGCCGTAGGTTCCTGCTGCATTCCATTTCTGCATCAGCAGTGCATGTGCTGCCGTCCATGTTACAGCTCCTGGATGGCTTGCGGGTGCGGATGCAGCAATGTCTTTCAGAATAGCAGGTATATCGCGGGCGGTACCAAGCCCCTGGTAACCAATGCCTACTTCAGGATCCAATGCCTGTAACAGCGGCAAGCATTGCTTATCAAATTTATTGCGGAAGGCTTTTATAAAATCCTGCAAACCCCCTTGCGGCTGAAAAGGAACTAAACGTTCCAGGCAGTAAAGCCCGTCTGAAATAACCTGCTGGTATTTTTCTGAAAGGCCACCGCATACCGGAGAACGCTCCATGTTTACATAGTATGTATGTCCGGCTTCGTTCAGCAGCTTGCAGTTAAAATCTTCTTTAGCCCCTGTGTAAATACTGTTGTCGAAAGGAGCTTGTTCCTTGCTCCCTATAAGTTGCCTCACCCTATGCAAATAATCTTCCCCGGTAATATTGGCCTGTACAACGGGAATGAATACCTGTGCCGCTACAAGGGACTGTACATAATGAGAGCTTTCCTGTTCACTAAAACCGAATTGTGTTGCAATAAAGCGGGAAAGCTCATCTTCTGTCAACGGCTTTGTGCAATGCAGAAGCAAAGCTGCCGTGTACATATCCCTGTCCAAAGCCTGAATTTGAAAAGTTCTTTTCCCCGGTTGCTGCCCGTCGAAGTATCGCATATACCTGTAATTGTCCTGTACGGGATATATGGATGGGTTGGGTAGATAATGGTGTTGTAAACCGGAATCGGCCAGCAGGCTGCTTGCCTGCGTCAGCACTGATTTATAATCCGGTTGCAGGTGTATCCTGATATGTTCCGGCAAACGGATAACCTCGTACTCAGCGCTCCATTGAATGGTGGAAAAACCGGAGCATAACCCGAAAGGTGTTGGACGGTACAACATCCTGTTATGGTATTTCCAAAGGCTGTTAAGGCATTTGGCGGGTAATTTTGAAATATCATCCCGGTGTTTGTTCAATTCACCGTACAGTGATTGGCTGGCAATATTGATGGAAGCCCTGAAAAAAGGTTCTTCCAGGCACCTGTCCCAGTTTTTACCGGCATAGCCCTGGCAGGAATATGCGGGGGTTCTGAGCACAAGCGTATCAGAAAAGCTGTATTGCGAAACGGAAACAGTATCATTCACCATATAAGGCATTAATTGACCGGAAAATATGTCGGCAGCAGCAGCCTGAAAAATAAATTACATGAACAAGGCGGCAATGAGGACACAAACCTCTTTGCTGCAGATTATGGCAATCACGCTCACAGCAGTCGCCAACCTGTATGGTTTTCAATAATTAAATTTGCTGTCCCGTCGTGGGAATGAAATATTTCATATACACAAACCCATATTTCACCTTCGGATATGAGTCACTGGCCATATCCCGGTCTTGAAAATTTGTCTTTGACACACTTCGCTGTATAGTTTAGCATCACCTTTTGCCCTAACAGAATTTAACAAAGGAGGGAAGATGAAAACGTTTACTAACGGCGAACTGGCCGAGATGCAGACAGTATTGCAGGAGATTGCTAATACCAGCGAAAACAACCTGCAGGCAGCCGAGCGGTCCTACCAGGTTGTACAACGGTACCTGCAAAAGCTGAAGGAATTTATCCTTTCCCACGGCTTTAAGGATAAGGCAGAAGAAATTCATTTTTTCAAGCACCTGAAGCCTTTGTACCTGAAGCAGCTTATTTATTTTAAAGAAGTCTTTCACCTCGAAGCGGGTATGCCTTTGGCAGATGAGCAGGCACTGCAACAATACTATAAGCAGTTTACGGAACGCATTAACCGTTTCTTTGAACGAAATCACCGCTTGTACATTTACTACAGAACGGGCAAAACGGACCAGGATGAAGTATTCTTTACCCGTGGCGCCAACCATGGCACGCTGCTGCCTGAATACGTCCTGGATATTGACCCGGAATTTTCAACGCTCTATAGTTTTAAGCTGGCCAAAATACTGGCCTACGAAAAGCTGAATGCCTATATCCGTACCGCCATTCATCAACAAATAAACGGCTCATCCCAGGCAGGTGCTTCGGAACTGGCGCAGGTATCCCTTCCCTGGACCGATAAAAAAACAGGGCTGATAGAAATACTTTATGCCCTCCAAAGCATGGGTTCGCTCAATAATTCCAAAGCTGAACTGAGACAGATCGCAAGGCTGTTTGAAATAGCTTTCCATATTGACCTGGGCAACTACTCCCGCGCCTTCCAGGAAATACGCCTGCGTAAAAAAGGGCGTACCCAGTTCCTTGACCGGATGAAGGAAATGCTGATCAAAAGAATGGATGAGGCGGATGAGTATTTTTAAGAAATTAAATAATGTTTAATAAAATAAACAATTTTCCTACCTTTGTTTATCATATAAAACATTATGAAGGAAAAACTTGTCATAACCCCTAAGGGCGCCAAAGTGTTGGCCACCATGGGTGAAAATATAAAGTTAGCAAGGCTCAGGAGAAAATTAAGCACTGAACAGGTAGCGGAACGTGCGAACATAAGCCGGGCCACACTCTGGCAAATAGAAAAAGGAACGCCTTCCGTAGCTATGGGGGCTTATTTCCTTGTATTGTTTGTTTTGGGACTGGAAAAGGATTTTTTGAAGATTGCCGCCGACGATGAATTAGGCCGTAAACTCCAGGATGCCGGCCTGATCACAAAAGAAAGAGCGCCAAAAAGAAAAATAAAAAAGGATGGCAAACAATAGAACCATATATGTGTATGCGGACTGGGTCGGGTTGGAAGGTTCAACTCTGATGGGTGTATTATCTGCCAGCTTCGTCAGGGGGAAAGAGATTTTTTCCTTTGAATACGATAACGACTGGCTGAAATCCGGCAATTCCCTTAACCTTGATCCTAACCTGCAACTGTACGGTGGGCCACAATATAACAGTGAAGACAAACCGAATTTTGGTTTATTCCTCGATTCCTCACCCGACAGATGGGGAAGAGTGCTGATGAAAAGAAGGGAAGCCATTATAGCCAGGAAGGAAGGCAGAAAACCCCATACACTTTTTGAGTCTGATTTTCTGTTGGGCGTATATGATAAGCACCGCATGGGCGGTTTACGGTTCAAAACTGACCCTGAAGGTCCATTCCTTAGTACGGAAAAAACTTTAGCCACCCCGCCCTGGGCATCCCTGAGAGAGCTGGAACATGCCAGCCTGGAATTGGAAAAAGATGAAGATAAAGAAGACGACGAAGCATTAAAGTGGTTGAATATGCTGATCGCCCCCGGTTCTTCGCTCGGCGGCGCAAGGCCGAAAGCAAGTATCCAGGATCCGAAAGGAAATTTATGGATTGCCAAGTTCCCGAGCGGCAACGATGAATGGAATATCGGCGCATGGGAAATGGTTGCTTTCACAATTGCTTCCGATGCCGGCATCCGTATTTCATCTGTTATGGCAAAACAATTTTCCGGCAAGCATCATACTTTCCTAAACAAACGGTTTGACCGGAATGAAAAAGGTGAACGGATACATTTTGCATCTGCCATGACCCTGTTAGGGTATAACGACGGAGCGGACCATCACGCCGGCGTGAGCTACCTGGAACTTGCCGAATTCATTATGCAAAACGGGAGCCATGTAGATGAAGAATTAAAAGAACTCTGGAAACGGATTGTCTTAAATATCTGTATTAAAAATACGGACGACCATTTGCGCAATCATGGTTTCCTGCTCACCGATTCCGGATGGGTTTTGTCTCCTATATACGATGTTAATCCTTTCCCGGATGGAACGGGGTTAACGCTCAACATTTCCGAGGATGATAATGCGCTTGATCCCGGCCTGGCGTTATCTGTAGCCGGGTATTTCAGGTTAAAAGAAAAATACGCGACAGCTATTGTTGAACAAATAAAATCCGCTGTGAGCAATTGGCGGAAGATTGCACAGGATATCGGAATTTCAAAGCAGGAGCAGGCCATAATGGAGCCTGCATTTATAACCGGCTGACCCTCCCTGCCGGATTACTTCTTTCTGAGCCCGAAAAACTTATTTTTCAGAGTACGGTATAGATTGTGAATAATATTCACAGGAATTGCGTATTCCTCATCAGTAACAATGCCTTTCCGTGTCCCAGCCCTGGATCTTCTCATAATTCCATCCAAAAAATACTTCAAAATAAATTTTACCGAATACGGTACAAATTGTGAAAAAGCCCTTTCGACACAATCCATATTTGCATTGTAAACAAACGGGAACAGATCCCGGATAACTTAAAACAAAACCAACTATATGCTTAGCAATGTAACA
>JACFNM010000138.1 GCA_019454915.1 Chitinophagaceae bacterium | reverse complement strand
ACTCTCCACGGTCTGACCTATGGATGGGCTACCATCTTGCCAAACAGTAGGCATCTTTTAAATTTTTAAATAAGTAATAGTGAAAATTCCTAAACCCCCTTTTTTCTTTTTCTTTATTATTTTATTTGGCTGCAATTCCGATCAGCAATGGATCAACAAAAAACCTGTTTTCGATCCCAATCCCTCTCCTGCCTATCTCTCGCCTGAGGAAACGATGGAACGCATTTACCTTCCTGACGGATATCACCTGGAACTGGTAGTTAGTGAACCGATGATTAAAGAACCCGTTACGATCTGCTGGGATGGCAAAGGGAGGATGTACGTAGCGGAAATGCTGACCTACATGCGGGATGCTGATGCATCTGACGAACGATTGCCCATAAGCCAGATCAAATTATTGGAAGACACCGATAATGACGGAAAGATGGATAAGAGTACTGTTTTCATAGACAGTCTGCTCCTGCCAAGAATGATTCAAACCGTGGGCGATGAACTGTTGGTAAATGTAACGAACAGTTTAGACATTATCAGCTATAAGGATACTGATGGAGATGGCAAAGCCGATACAAAAAAAGTAATTTTTCAAAAGAAGGACTTCACTACCAATGCCAATATGGAGCATCAACGCAGTGGGTTGGACTGGAACCTCGATAACTGGATGTATATGACTTATGAGCCTTTCCGGTTGCGGTACACAAAAGACACCATTGAAATAGACACCATTTTTAGCGGAGGAAGAGGCCAATGGGGCTTAGCGCACGATAACTATGGACGGCTATATTTTTCCAGTGCGGGCGGAGAGGTGCCGGCTCATGATTTTCAGATCAATCCGATTTACGGCAAATTAGATCTTCCTGATCAGTTGGATCCCGAATTTCAACAGGTATGGCCCATTATGGCGACACCCGATGTACAGGGAGGACTTCCAAGATTAAGAGAAAATAACACGCTGAATCATTTTACAGGCGCCTGTGGACAATCAATATTCAGAGGAGACGCCCTGGCAGAGGATCTTGTTGGTGATTATCTGGTTTGTGAACCGGTGGGGCGAATAATCAGGAGAGCAAAGGTGATTAATGATAAAGGGAAAATAATCCTGAAAAATGCGTATGACAGTAGTGAATTTATCGCTTCCCAGGACATGAATTTCCGCCCGGTTTATTCGGCAACCGGCCCGGATGGATGCCTCTATATCGTGGATATGTATCGGGGCATCATTCAGCAGGGTAGCTGGACGGAGCCGGGAAGTTTTCTCAGAAATAAAATAGACAGTCTTGGCCTGGCAAAAAACATAAACCGGGGAAGAATATACCGGGTGGTGTATAAGGATAAAAGGAAAAACGAAAAGCTCAATATGATTGAAGAACCGTCAACCTCTCTTGTTAAGTATCTTAACCATCCCAATGGCTGGCATAGAGATAATGCTCAAAAGACGATTGTGTTCAGGAGTGATAAATCGGTGGTACCGGAGTTGATAAAGATGGTGAAAAATACGCAAAGTGGGGATGCAGGTCATTTGGGCAGAATCCATGCATTGTGGACGCTCGACGGTTTGAATTCCGTTGATAAAGAGTTGATAGAATCAGCGTTTAAAGATCCTCACCCGCAGGTACGCAGAGCAGCTATCTGGATTAGTGAGAAATGGCTGATGAATAATGACGAAGACATGATGCAAAAGGTAATGGACCTTAGAAAGGATGAAAATTACGATGTGCGGTTACAGGTATTTTTATCTTTATCGAGATATCCCTCTCCCGCCGCAAAGGCTATGGTTGACTCGTTAGTAAAGGAAGAATCCGGTAATGAAATAATCGTGGCCGCAAAAAGCGGGATTGACAAGAGTAAAATACATCACAGGCTGGTTGGGGAGTTAGGCAGCCTTGAGAAGAAAGACTGGAGGATGGTGCTAAACGGGCTATCCACCTTTATGTCTTTATGTTCAAGTTGCCATGGAAGCTTTGGAGAGGGCATGGGTAGCGGAAACAATCTTACTTCACCTCCGTTAAAAGGGGCGCGGTTCCTGAGTCTTCCGGAAAAGAACAATGCTATCCGGATACTGCTGAATGGATTGAGCGGCAATTTGGAAGGCAAGACGTATTCCAGTGAGATGCCGTCCATGGCAGAAAACAATGATGAATGGATCGCTTCCGTTTTAAGCTATCTCCGGTACGATATGAATAAAAATGTGCACGCAAATAAACCGGCATCTTTTATGGTTTATCCTGAAGAGGTAAAGAAAATGAGAGCGGCGGAAAGTGGCAGGACCAAACCCTGGACGGAAAAAGAACTGCTTCTCCGGAAATAAATTATCCGGCATAATTTTCTATGGAATATTATTAATTCGATGTCATGCTACAAGAAAAATACAAATACCGGTAAAAAATTGAAATGTGGTTTTCCAAGTTGTCAAATCTGAGTTTTTGACTATCTTTCTTATCGGTATTGTTTAAAATGTTATTTATCTAAAAATGTCAGCTATGAGTCTTCTTTCACGCAGAACAGTTATCAAATCATTGGCGCTATCGGGAGCCGGCGCGTTGATCTCTCCGAATGTATTGTGGTCGGGAGCATTAAGCAAAAAGGACAGGTTAGGTGTAGCGCTGGTTGGACTGGGATATTATAGTACCGATCTGCTTGCCCCCGCGCTGCAACAGACGAAGCACTGTTATCTCGCGGGCATCGTAACCGGAACGCCGGCGAAAGCCGAAACCTGGAAGAAGAAATACAATATACCCGATAAGAATATTTATAACTATCAGAACTTTCATGATATCGCCAATAACGATAGTATTGATGTGGTGTATGTGGTGTTACCTCCTTCCATGCATGAAGAGTATGTGATAAAAGCAGCCAATGCGGGTAAGCATGTGTGGTGTGAAAAGCCAATGGCAGTAACGGAAGCAGAGTGTGCCCGGATGATTGCTGCCTGTAAGAGCAATAAACGAAAACTCGCTATAGGCTACCGTTTACAACATGAGCCCAACACTCAGGAATACATGAGAATTGTAAAACAGAAGCTATTGGGAAAGGTGAAGAGCGTAGAGGATGCTGCCGGATATGTAGATAACAGAACGGATCATTGGAAGCAGAAGCGTGAAATGGGTGGAGGCGTCATGCTCGACATGGGCGTGTATGCCATCCAGGGCGCCCGGTTGGGAACGGGAATGGAACCCCTCTCCGTGGTGTCGGCAAAAACCTCCACAACCCGACCGCATATTTATAAGGATGGGTTGGCGGAAACGGCGATAGCAACACTGGAATTCCCGGGTGGCGTTATGGCTAATATCAAAACCAGTTTTGGTGAAAATGTAAATTTCATGAACATTCATTGTGAAAAAGGTACAATAGCGATGGAGCCCTATTCGGCCTATGCGGGTGTAAAAGGCAGCAGTCCGTTAGGAGAAATCAATACCCCCTATCAGGTTCCCTGGCAACCGGCCAAGCAGATGGATGACGACGCCCTTTCAATTATGAATAACAAACCTATGTTGGTGCCCGGGGAAGAAGGATTAAGAGATATTAGAATAGTAGAAGCAATCCTAAAATCAGCGGAAACCGGGAAGTCTGTTAGCCTATTATAATTTTAGAGATAACCTCAGGTCAGCGTGTTGGCGATCAGCTTAAAAGATCAGGCATTAGAACAAAGCGACAACCAAAATGAAGTATATAGAACCATTCTTTTGATGCGTTTTGTAGAATCTTCGGACGGCACGAGAACGAATAGATGGGAAACGAATGATGATTACTCAAAGAAATACAATTAGGGTTTTAATAGGACTGTTAGTTTTGGTTATAGCCTTCCACTGTTTAATTGTATTCAAAATCATTCCGTTTGACATTGTCTGGGGAGGGCGGCTAAGCTCCGATCAGGAGATGTATGTGTTAGAAAGTATTTCCATTATTCTGAATTTGTTTTTGATATGGATGCTTTCGCTAAAATCCAAAAATATCAAACATAAATTTATTGACATAGCTCTTTGGATTTTCTTCGCCTTTTTTTCATTGAATACTATCGGCAATTTATTTGCTCAGACAAGCTTTGAAAAATATTTCTCTATCCTGACACTAATCTTTGCATTACTCTTGTTTAAAATTTTATTGCAGAAAAATGACGAACGCACTATAACAAGAAAAGCAAACAATCAATTTGACGAAAAATAAATACTAAAACACGTTGACCGGAAACGGGGTAACACGTGAGAGCTGAACTGCATGGGGACTTGGCGACAGACGAGCCGAACAGCTTCCTATCAGCGTTATTTCTAAAAATCCGCGCCCTCGCCAATTTGCCGGGCATTCCTTGCCGGTCGTATAATCGGTTAATAAGCATCATCAGTCATTGATCTCTATCTATAGGTGTATTGTGTATGGGAATCTTGTGTGGTAGTTTAGCTTTGAGGTCAGTGGGGATTGACAAGCGTGTACTTTCTATTTGCGACTCAACCAATTTTTCAGTATTTTTATTTCCGATTACCAGTTTTTAACTGCTATGGAAAAGGCGTCCATATATGATGAGAAAGATTTGCTGCCCCGGGTGGCAGACGGCGATGAAGCGGCATTCCGAATGCTGTATGATCGCTACCGGAAGAGAATTTATGCGCTGGGGATGCTCATTACCAAGTCCGAAAGCCTGGCGCAGGAACTGGTGCAGGATGTTTTTTTAAAAGTGTGGGAAAAGCGGGAGCAGCTACGGGATGTCGTTTATTTCAATGCCTGGCTGCGCACCGTTGCACGTAATACTGCCATCAATTATCTCCGGGCTCAGTCCGTGGAAAAGTTGGGGCTTGCTCATCTGCCGCCGGAAAAGGCTATCGTCAGTGATACGGAAAATGAGATCGCCGATTGGGAATATACCCGGATGCTGGAAACGGCGGTCAATCTTCTTCCGCCCCAGCAGAGAAAAGTATTTATCCTTCATCGCCGGGAAGGGTTACCCCATGAAGAGGTGGCTTCTCACCTTCACATTTCTGTATATACCTCAAAAAAATACATGAAGCTGGCGTTACGATCCATCCGGCTATTTATCGGTCATCGTATGGATAGTGCCAACTTACTCATCCTGTTTCTTATCTCTTGCGGATTTATTTTTTTCTGATGGCCTCCTGACCCTCGTTTCGGGGTCTATAGTTATATAATAAAGGATAAGGACTGAGGAATCAATATGTAAAGACGTCAATAATTTATGAAAGAGCAACGCTTTAAAGAATTATTTCACAAGTATCTTCACGAGAACCTGACCAGAGATGATGAAAGGGAATTTTATCAACTTTGGTTGGATCCTTCTTTAGAAAACAGCAGGGCACAAATTATTGATCAATTGTATGACGGGTTGTCTGATGACAAAGACATGGCGGAAGAAAAGGCAGATCTGATTTTCCGAACGATAACGGAAAAGCAGGCTACTGTACTTCGGCTGCCGGTTTCATCAGGTCGGGTAATCTGGCGTCGTGTAGCCGTTGCATCGGCAATATTGCTGGGATTGGGCCTCTCCGCCTATTTCCTGGTATTTCGTAAAAATGAACAGCCGCAGGAAATAGCGCAGATTTCGAGACAGAGTGAAATAGCAGCGCCTGAAATGAATCGCGCCATGATTACACTGGACAATGGTCAAAAGATATACCTGGATAGCGTACTGAATGGTTCTTTAGACAGGCAGGAAGGCGTGGAATTGGTGAAGCTGGCGGATGGCAGAATAGCCTATGAGAGGGGTAGTGGTTCAATTGAAGTTCGTCATCATACGCTCTTTAATCCCCGCGGCAGCAGGGTCGTAGACATGACCATGACAGACGGCAGCCGGGTGTGGCTGAATGCCGGGTCGTCTATCACCTATCCGGTACCTTTTACGGGCAACGAAAGAAAAGTTTCTATAGAGGGAGAGGCTTACTTTGAAGTGGCGTCGGATGCCAGGAGGCCCTTTATCGTTTCTAAAGGGGAAACTATGATAAGAGTATTAGGAACTCATTTCAACATAAACGCGTACGATGATGAAGCAGATATCAGGATTACTCTTCTGGAAGGCTCTGTTCAGGTAGCGGATCGGCAACAGGCATCCAGGATTAAGCCCGGAGAGCAGGCAATAGTAAAGCAGGGGGAGATTACGGTGGCCGATAAGGTTGATCTGGAGCAGGTGATGGCCTGGAAAGATGGCTTTTTTCGGATGAAAGGTATTGATCTGGCTTCTTTAATGCGTCAGATTAGCAGGTGGTATGATGTGGAAGTGGTTTATAAAAATGGAGTACCGAAAGCCAGGTTTGGGGGCGTAATAACCCGGGATGTGAATTTGTCGGATGTTTTGAAAGCGCTTGAGCAATACGGGATTTCTCCGAAGCTTGAAGCAGGGAAGATTATTATTCAGTAAAACGGATAACCTCAATGAAAGGCCAGAAGCGTCACTACCGCTCCTGGCCGGAAGTTTGGGTTAACATCATAATAGCAATCGTGTGAGACCGCTTATTTATTAACCAAAAACCAAACAAAGCTATGCATTTTAAAGCTCTTTGTAAAGCCGGGCATTATATAAGATCCCGGATACCAAATCAAACGCTGTTGGCGATGAAATTAACAGTATTACTAATTGCTGTAGGCCTTTGTGCGAACGCGACCGGATTTGCACAAAAAGTAACGCTTTCGCTAAGAAATGCCTCGTTGGAACAGGTTTTTAACGAGGTAAAGCTCCAAACGGGATTTTCTTTTATCTGGGATGAACCTACTATAAAAGCCGCCCATCCGGTTAATATTGAGGTTCGCGAAGCCCCCGTCCCCGAGGTCATGGATTATTGTTTGAGGGGGCAATCTCTTGAATATCAGATCATCGGGAAACTCATTGTAATTAAACCGCGAATAAGAACCACGCCTCCTCCGGAAAATATATTAAAGGAGATACAGGTTCCCCCGGTGGATATTACCCTCAGCGGCCGGGTAACGAATAACGGCAATGAACCTTTGGAAGGCGTAAGCGTAGTGGTGAAGGGTACGCAAACAGGAACCGTCACGGATGCGGACGGAAGGTTTCAATTATCGGTTCCTTCGGTTAATAATGTGGAATTGGTTTTTTCCTTTGTGGGATTTCAGAGTAAAACCATTAAAGTTGGTAGCCAAACCGTTTTTGATGTAGTGCTGGAACAGGCTGTGGCCGGGTTAGATGATATCGTGGTAGTGGGGTATGGGACGCAGAAGAAAATAGATCTAACAGGATCGGTTGCAACTGTTGCGGGTGCCGATGTTGCTCAGAGAAAAACACTACAGGTTTCACAGGCTTTACAAGGAGCGGTACCCGGTGTAATGGTCACACGTAATAGCAGCGCACCCGGCACATCAGCAACTATAAGAATAAGGGGTATCACAACCATCGGTAATTCAAATCCATTGATCATTGCCGATGGAGTACAGATTGGAGATATAGATGATATTAATCCCAATGATATTGAAAGCATATCCGTTTTGAAAGATGCCGCATCTGCTTCCATTTATGGCTCACAGGCTTCAGCAGGTGTTATCATTGTTACTACTAAAAGGGCGAAGTCGAATAGGTTTGGCATAGAATATAATGTGGAAGGAGGAATGGAAATACCTACGGGAGTTCCCGATTTTGTTAACGTGACACGTTATATGCAAATGCTTAATGAAACCAGGTGGAATGATGCTGGGAACGGATCCAACGAATATCCTGTTTACAGCAAAGAAACCATTGATAATTATGGTCAATTGAATAGAGAGAATCCCGACAAGTATCCAAACACTGATTGGAGCAGCCTGATCTTTAAAAAATATGCCCCACGCACCAGCCATGTCCTAAGGATTTATGGAGGAGGAGAAAAGGTTCGGACCGCTGCTTCTATAGCTTATGACAAGATGGGCGCCATTTATGAAAGATATACATACGACAGGATTACGGCGAGAGTTAATAATGATTTGAACATCAATAAATATCTGAAGGCTTTTCTCGACATTAATGTTAAAAGCACAATAAACCAACAACCATATACTAATTTGAATCTTTTACGGATCACCCGGTTTTCGCCGCCGGTATATGCAGCAACATGGGAAGATGGCCGTTATGCGGAAGGTAAAACGGGAGATAATATTTATGCCCAGGTAAAAGAGGGTGGGTTCAAAAAAGAACAGTTTAGCCAGATGAATGCGAGAGTAGGACTTAATTTCGACCCTTTCGACGGAATGAATATCCAGGCAATTGTAGCTCCCACACTGAACTTTACCAAACAAAAAAACTTTCGAAAATCAATTCCGTGGTATTTGTCGGATGATCCTACTATATTGGGAGGGTATATCCAGAATCCCACCACCTTATGGGAAAACAGAAATGACAATAACTCGATAACGTATCAATTCACCGCCCAATATAATAAAACGTTTGGTTCTCATACGGTTGGATTGCTGGCGGGGTACGAAGACTATTATACGCATAGTGAGGTTTTGGGAGCTTCCCGGGATAATTATGACCTGGATAATTATCCTTATCTGAATATCGGGCCTCTGGAACTGAGAGATAATAGCGGCTCAGCCTCAGAATATGCGCGCCAGTCTTATTTTGGACGTATTACCTACAATTATAAAAATCGGTATTTACTACAGGGAAATGTCAGATACGACGGTTCGTCAAGATTTGCTAAAGAGAACCGGTGGGGTGTTTTCCCTTCTGTGTCTGCAGGCTGGGTTATTTCTGAAGAAGACTTTATGCGCAATTCCTCGTCTGTTCTTTCTCTGTTGAAGTTCCGCGTGTCCTACGGTACATTGGGTAATGAACGTATTGGTAATTATCCTTACCAGGCAACTATGGCATTTCAAAGCGCTTTATTTTTTCAGGGTGGAAATGTTGTGTCAGAACAGGGGGCAGCTCAACCCCGCTATGCCATCCGGAATATTACATGGGAAACGACAGAAAGTTATAACGTAGGTATAGATGCGGGCTTTTTAGATAACAGGTTGAATTTTACCGGAGACTATTACAAGAAAAATACAAAAGACATGTTGCTGGCGCTTCAAATCCCTACCTACATGGGATTTGATAACCCTGACCAGAATACAGGAAAGATGCATACAACTGGTTGGGAGATAAACATAGGATGGAGAGACAAGATCGGACAGGTCGGATATAAAATTGATTTCAACCTATCCGATTTTAAATCAGTAATGGGTGACTTAGGCGGTACGGAGTTTTTGGGAGATCAGATTAAGGTTAAAGGAAGTGAGTTTAACGAGTGGTATGGCTATCGTACTAACGGGCTTTTTCAAACCAGTGACGATTTATCCGGTGCCGCTCTGATTAGCAGCAGTACTAAACCTGGTGACGTAAGATATGTTGATGTGTCGGGTACTGACGGCAACCCGGACGGTCGTATTTCGCCCGAATATGACCGGGTGTTATTAGGCGGGTCGCTCCCCAGATATACCTATGGTGCGAATATCAGTTTTGATTATAAACACTTTGATCTGGGGATTGTTATTCAGGGTGTAGGTAAGCAAAATGTACGCATGGAAAGTGATTGGGTGCAGCCACTTATGCAGAACTGGTTGAATATAACGACTTTGGTTGACGGCAATTACTACAGCAATTATAATACGGCTAAGGAGAACATAGAGGCAAAATATCCACGTCTTACTTATTCCAATCCCGGGAGTAATTATGTGATGTCGGATTTCTGGATGTTTAACGGGCGCTATCTACGGATTAAAAATATCAGTTTGGGCTATAATGTTCCCCAAAGCTTGTATAAGAATTATCTTCAAAATATCCGGTTGTATGCCAGTGTTTCGGATCTGTTTTGTATGAATAAGTATCCCCAAGGATATGATCCAGAAAGTGGTATTAATAATTATCCCATTACTACTACCGTAGTTTTTGGCGCGTCAATCAGATTTTAAAACAACGTTGAATTCATTTATTATGAGAAAAATATTAAGTATTTCAATA
>JACFNM010000699.1:638-1210 GCA_019454915.1 Chitinophagaceae bacterium | reverse complement strand
GTTCTATGCCCTATCGATCCTCGGAGATCGGAAACGGGTAGCAATTACCGGCTGCGCCGGTTCTGGGAAGACCATGCTGGCTTTGGAAAAAGCACGCCAATTTTCCCAAATGGGTTTGAATGTCTTGTTGACATGTTTCAATGCCCCACTGGCGGATTATCTTCGCAAAAGGCTGCCAAACGTCGATATTTATCATTTTCACGATTTGTGCCGGCAGGCTGCTAAACACGCAGGGATACAGCTACAGGAAAAATCGTGGGATCCATCCTTTTATGACTCAACCTTGCCCGAAGCCCTATTGAGCGCAGCAGGCGAGATAGGGAGGGTCTATGACGCAATCATCATTGACGAGGGGCAGGATTTCAGGGAATCTTACTGGATAGCCCTGGAATCGCTTTTGAAAGAGGATGGATATTTATACTTATTCTTCGACAACAATCAAAACCTTTATGATGGCGCTCCTGAATTCGGTGGGCTAATCAGCGAACCACCATTCCAATTGACGCAAAACTGCCGGAATACCCAGGCTATCCACAACACAGTCATTAAATTCCACAACAACCCGTTATCAC
>JACFNM010000699.1:0-628 GCA_019454915.1 Chitinophagaceae bacterium | reverse complement strand
GACCTGTTGGTCGCCTCCCTGAGGTTATTACATACCATGGCGAGGAAGATGGATTACGCAAACTGCAAAAGTTGCTCCATCAGTTGGTAGTTGAGGAGAATATCCATCCTGCCGATATAACTATCCTAACCCCGCGTGGGCGAGAGACTACAAAGCTAACCAGCGGTACTTGGCTGGGAAATTTCCAGCTTTCACCTCACCCATCAACGGAAAGAAATGTGATTCAGGCCACCTCGGTCTATCTCTTTAAGGGTCTGGAGAAAAAAGTAATCATCTTGACCGAAATCGACTCTCATACAAAATACAATCCCAATATGCTCATGTACGTCGGGTGTTCTCGGGCCCGCACCCATTTAATAATTCTTTACGATGAAAACACGCCTTCACCGATTTTGAATCAGGTCAGGCTAGCCTGAGAACCCGATGCAATACAGCGCTATTGAAGGAGAAGATTGTGAAATATCGTGATCTCATTCAATTTGAACCTGTAACCGAAGTCATCTAACTCTTCCGCAGCGAGACGGTTAGGGCCGGCTTTAGCGCGGATTGGAAAGAGCGTAATTACGCCGATATCGTGCAGATCGCTGAGCGCCTGCCAGAAAATGTGCTCCAGGAAGATCCAGGGTTA
>JACFNM010000698.1 GCA_019454915.1 Chitinophagaceae bacterium | reverse complement strand
ACCATTCTCAACACATAAGGATCACTGTAATTACCCTGGAAAATATGGACAATTACACTAACGGTAGCCATAATAGCGAGGATGAAATGAGAGGTGGCGGTGGCAACATGAACCGGAAACCGAAGCCAGTGAACCATCGCCGGCACATGGATAATCCCGCCTCCTATTCCCAACAAGGGGGAGAGATAACCAACCACCACGCTAATGGAAGCCCCTAAATACACATCGTATGTATAGCGATAAGTCATATTCTCATTGTCAGTAAGCACTTCCGTACGTTCGCCCTTTTTCTTTTTCTTCCGTTTCTGCCTCGGCTTGTCATCTTTTCTATTAAAAAATAGAAAAGCCGATAATAACAATAGCAGTATACCAAAAAGAAAATTGAAGGTAGTATGCGGCATGTACTTGGTAGAATATACGCCGAGAATAGAGCCCGGAATAGTACACAGCGCAAATAACCATCCCGCCCTGAAATCTATCCGGCCCAGCCGGCTGTAGGCAACGGAGCCTGAGATGGCATTAACCGCAACAATCACAATTGAAACAGCAGTTACTATCTCCGGTGAAAAATGCGGATGCGTCAATAATAAAAAAGGCACCAAAATAAAACCTCCGCCCGCTCCGATTAAGGTACCAATTGTTCCGATTAAAAATCCTATCAGAAGTAAAACCGCAAAGTTGTCGAATAACATCAATTTAATTGTAAATGTTGCTGAGACAGCCCAAAGATAAAATAACTGACGGTCTTCTTATTATGGTGTTCTTCAAAATTCAATTAAGGTTCTACGTCTATATCGTATTTTCCCAAAAGTCCGGCAATGCCCTGCAATGAAAATTTTGCTTTCTTAATCCGGCTCAACTCCGGATCTATAGAATAATTAAAGGAAGTTCGAAAGTCCGCCTTCTCAAGCAGGGTTTGGTTAAAAACAGTTCTTGCCAAATCGCAATTGTCAAATAAGGCGCTTGTCAAATCCGCTCCCGTAAAATCAGTTTCCAATAACTGGCAATCTTTAAATACGGTCTTCCTGATTTTCATTTCGGACAATGAGGCGTGATTCAGCAAACAACCCGAAAAAGAAAAGGATAGCCCGAATTTATTACAATGATCAAACCGGAGTCCCAACATTTTGCAGCCCACAAATTCTGTATTCTGAAAAGAAGTTTTATTCAATTTTGCCAGGCTAAAATTACAATTATTGAATCTGCAGTCTAT
>JACFNM010000137.1 GCA_019454915.1 Chitinophagaceae bacterium | reverse complement strand
GGGCTTCTTTTGATGAATATTTCATTAGGATATGCACAGCGGAAGCCTAATATCATTTTTGTCTTAACCGATGACATGGGGTATTCTGATCTTTCCTGCTATGGAAATCCGGTTATTCAAACGCCTTTCTTAGATAGGATGAGCAGGGAAGGCGCCATGGCCACCAACTATATGGTATCCAGCCCTTCCTGTACGCCTTCCAGGGCATCTCTATTGACGGGACGTTACGCCTCGCGCATGAATTTACCCTATCCTATAGGCCCCGGTTCGGCTTTGGGTATCCCTGACCAGGAGGTCACGATAGCGGAGGTGCTGAAGACAGCCGGCTATAAAACGGCCATGATTGGGAAATGGCATCTCGGCGACCATCAGCCTTTTAATCATCCGATAGCCCAGGGCTTCGATTCTTATTACGGTATGTTATATAGCCATGATTACCGGTTTCCCTACGTAAAAACAGATACGATGATTAAAATTTTCCGCGACCGGACGCCGGAAATCTTTCGTCCGGCAGATTCCACCTTAACCCGCATATACACCGAAGAGGCGATACGTTATATCAAACAACAAAAAAAGGGGCAACCTTTCTTCTTATACCTGGCTCACAACATGCCTCACCTGCCGGTGGCCTGTGCATCAGATAGCAAAAATAAAGGGCGATCGGCCGGCGGTCCCCTGGGAGACGTGGTAGAGGAGATTGATGAGACGCTTTCTAAATTATGGGAAACAGTGGAGAAGCAGGGTCTGGCAGACAATACCATTTTCTTCTTTTCGAGCGATAACGGGCCCTGGATTGATTTCCCCGCGCGCATGGCCGATGATGGTTTTACAAAGCCCTGGCATGTAGGTACGGCGGGTGTTTTCAGGGGCAAGAAAGGAGAGACTTATGAAGGTGGAGTGAGAGAACCTTTTATAGTTTATTGGAAAGGGCACATTCAGCCCGGCACGATAATTACCGATGTGATGAGCAATTTGGATGTTTTGCCCACGCTTGCAGAATGGACAAAGGCTTCCCTGCCGGCAGGGCGCACGCTGGACGGGCAATCGGTGAGTTATCTTCTTCTTGGTAGCGCAGTACCTCATCCGGCACACAGAGAAGTATATTATGTGAATAACGGTGTGTGTGAAGCGGTAAGGCTGGGAGATTGGAAGTACCGGAGAACCGGTGCAACGAAAGGCGATGGAATTGATAGCCGTTCAAAAGCTGCCAAAGAAGAAGTATTCAATCTTGCCTTTGATCCCAGCGAACGGACGAATTTGCTGGAGGAGTTTCCGCAAAAGGCTGCTGAATTGAAATTGTTATTTGAAAAATTTCCGGGTGCAAAGGAGAATTAACCGATGAAAGGAGGAAAGACATGAACCTCATTATTACCTCAGTAGAAACCAGGGATATCAGATTTCCCACCAGCCGATCCCTCGACGGGTCCGATGCAATCAATAAAGACCCTGATTATTCCGCCGCTTATGCTATTATTAAAACGAATGATCCGCGCTTTGAGGGGCATGGGCTTACTTTTACGGAGGGACGGGGGAATGAATTATGCGTTGCAGCTATTCAGTCCTTGTCCTATCTGTTGATCGGGAAATCGCTTGCAGAAATTAAGGTGGATATGGCCGGCTTCTGGCGTATGATTACAGGCGACAGCCAGTTGCGGTGGTTGGGCCCGGAAAAGGGCGTTATCCATATGGCTACGGGAGCTTTGGTTAATGCGGTGTGGGATCTTTATGCAAAGGCGGAAGGGAAACCCCTATGGAAATTGATTGCGGATATGAGTCCCGAAGAAATGGTAAAATGTATAGATTTCACGTATGTCACGGACGCGCTGACGCCCGGAGAAGCGGTAGAGCTGCTTTCAAAAAATGAATCCTCCAAACAGGAGAGGATTGACTATCTGACCCGAAACGGGTATCCGGCTTATAATACTTCCGTTGGCTGGTTGGGATATTCAGAAGAAAAAATCCGGCGACTGAGCAGAAAAGCAAAACAGGAAGGCTGGACGCATGTGAAGATGAAAGTAGGTGGCGCGTTAAAGGAGGATACGCGGAGGGCTGAAATTATCAGGGAAGAAGTGGGAACCGGGGTGAAATTAATGATGGATGCTAACCAGAAGTGGGAAGTCAGTGAAGCTATTCAACATATGAGCCATTTGGCAAAATTCGATCCCTGGTGGATAGAGGAGCCAACAAGCCCCGACGATATTGCGGGTCATCTGGCCATAGCAAAAGCCGTTGCCCCCATAAGAGTGGCTACGGGAGAGCATTGTCAGAACAGGGTGATGTTTAAGCAGTTCATGCAAAGTGGAGCCATTTCTGTCTGCCAGGTGGATAGCTGCCGGGTGGGCGGGGTAAATGAGGTGCTGAGCATTATGCTAATGGCGGCTAAATTCAATATACCGGTTTGTCCCCATGCGGGCGGAGTGGGGCTATGCGAATATGTACAGCACCTTTCCGCGATAGACTTTATTGCTATCAGCGCTTCCCTCGACAACCGGATTATTGAATACATTGATCATTTGCATGAACACTTCGTTGACCCGGTGATTATTAAGAACGGGAAGTATATGCTTCCGGTAGCGCCCGGGTATAGCATCACGATGAAAAGCGATTCTATAGACGCTTATACTTTCCCCACCGGCAGCGCCTGGAAAAAATAAATGGGGATTAATTTTTCATAAACCACCGCTTCGGGTAACCCCATGCATCTTTCCCTCTCAATCCCCTGCTGGCAAAACCGCTTTACCTGGCGGGATTTATTGAGCGGTTGGGTACCGGTATTCTGAATATGATACATTCCTGTATTGCTGGCGGACTGCGTGAACCTGAACTTGTGCAGGAAGAAGAGTTCAGGGTAACACTATGGAGAAAAGAACCGGCACCGACCAAGTGAAAGCATTGATTCTATTAATGCAGCATGAATATTCAAGAAGTGAATTAATGAATTTATTGTAACTGAGACATGGGCAAACCTTTAGAAAGAATTATTTGTACCCTGCTTTGGATAGCGAATTTATAGAAATGACACAACCCGATTCTCCCAACAGCCCAACCCAAAAGTACCGCCTCACCGCAAAAGGAAAGGCACTAAAAGAAATTTTGAAGAAGGAATAATAATGCTTTAAAATAGCGCACAATTGTAATCACTTATCGCCGGTTCATGAAACGTTTAGACGATTTGAAAGCCAAATGCTATCGGGACGTGGGATGGGCGGGCAAAAAATATTTTCCCGGGTCAGGCGACAATTTAACGTTTGGGGCAGTAACGAAACGATTGACAAAAACGAATTCTGCTTAATTTTGACATGATCGCCGTTTATTGTAATTAATCGTTTATAATGAAGTTTATTGATTGTTTGTTTGGCGTTTGTTTGTTATTGTCATTGACTCCGATTCATGCACAGAATCAGTTGACCCGAAAGCAGGATTATATCACCCCTAATGATTTTCGGGGTAGTGATACGGAGCGGATTCAGGCTGCCGTGGATTCTGCAGCGAAAGCGACAAAAACGATAGTTATCCCGGCTTTTAATGCGAATGGTGCCAATTCATGGAAAGTTGACAAAGCTATTTTACTGCCATCGGATATAACGGTCATTCTCGAAAATTGCCAGATTCAATTATCAGACAGCTGCAGGGATAATATGTTTCGCAGTGATAATATTATCATCGGGGAGAAGGATATTGCCTGGAATACCAATATCCGGATAATAGGAATCGGGCGGGTTGTTCTTCGGGGGGCGGATAATCCCAGGGCTACGGGCGATGCGGCGAGGACATTGGTTTTAGCGCCTCAGCCGGGGAGAGTAAGTTATGGTAGTGATGCGGGTAGAAAGGATAGGAAGCAAAAAGGCGACTGGCGGAATATTATGATTCTGATGGCCTATGTAAATGGCTTTACCCTGCAGAATGTGACCATCGAAAATTCCCATGCATGGGCGATTAGTTTTGAGCGTACCCTGAATGCCGATATTTCGGATATTGTATTTCACCTTCCCGAAGAACAGTGGGTCAACGGGGAAAGGAAAGTGGTACATAACCGAGATGGAATTGACCTCAGGCAGGGATGCAAATATTTTCGGATTAATAATATCTCAGGCACAACAGAGGATGACTTCATTGCGCTTACCAGTTTGGGTGAGGTGAATCCGAACCATGTGATTGGTGATTTCCATTCTACGATGATTACGGCAAGTGGCTGGTACGGTCCGCAGGATGATATTGAAGAGATAACGATTACCAATATTCAATGCGAAACGAATACACGTGCAGTTGCCATAAGAGCGGTTGATAGTGCCGGTATCCATCATATTTATATTAACGGCATAGTGGCCAAAGCGAGGTACAATAGTATGCTTGTGGGTGGACGGGGTTATGGCAAACCATCCCTGCCCGGACGGATCCATGATATGCATGCCATGAATCTGATGAGTACGGGAGAGGCTTTGATTTTGATAGAATCTCCCATAGCAAACTGTACGTTCCTGAATGGAATTTATGCGGGTCCGAAAGCAGAGCCCGTCGTTTATTCGATTGACAAATCCGAAATCAAAAATTTAGTGCTGCAGAACCTAATCCGGAATTAAACGAGTTGTCGGAAAACTAATCATCAATCAGGTGTGTTAGTAATCCGTCCCGCAATTTGGGTTCGAACCAGGTGCTTTTGGGCGGCATCACACTTCCGCTATCAGCGATCTCAAATAATTGTTGGATGCTTACGGGGTACATACTAAAGGCCACCTTCATTTCCCCACTGTTGACTCTTTTCTCCAGTTCAGAGAGTCCTCTTATTCCTCCGATAAAGTCAATCCGGTTATCCGTTCTGGGGTCTTCTATGTCCAGAATAGGAGCAAGAAGATTATTCTGGAGAATAGTCACGTCCAGCACGCCGATCGGGTCGTTACCGAAGGTACCTTCCCTGGCAATCAGGCGGTACCATCTTCCGGAGAGGTACATGCCGAACTCATGCAATTGTTCCGGTTGCACTGCTGAGTTCATCGCTTCTATTTCGAATTTTTCCCCAACCCGTTTTAAAAAGTCCTCTTCCCCGATATCGTTGAGCGATTTTACGACGCGGTTATAATCCAGAATCTTTAATTGGGAGGCAGGAAATAAGGTAGTAAGGAAATAGTTGGCTCCCTCTGCATCTCCGGCAGCAGTTAGTCTGACTTTACCGGCGCTGGCGGCACGGTGATGCCCGTCGGCTATATAAGTACATTCAACTTTTTCGGAAAATATTTTTGTTATCAAATCAATGGTTTTGTCATCATTGATGACCCACAACGTATGTTCAATACTGTCCTCCGCAACAAATTCATACACCGGCTTCTTATCCTTTTTCCACTTTTCAATTAATGCGTCTATTTCCGCAACATTCCGATAAGCCAGGAATACATTTCCCGTTTGAGCGCCGGTGGTAGTAATATGCCGGATACGGTCCTGCTCCTTTTCGGGGCGGGTGTGCTCATGCTTTTTAATGATGTTGTTTTCATAATCGTCAACCGAAGAAGTGCAAACTAACCCTGTCTGACTCCTGCCATTCATGGTTAGCTGGTAAATATAATAACAGGCCTTACTCTCCCGAAACAATATTTCACGCTGTATGAAGGTTTGCAAATTTTCTTTTGCTTTTTCATATACTTTTTCGTCATGTATGTCCACCGTTTCTGGAAGATCAATTTCTGCTTTTGTAATATGCAAAAAAGAATAAGGAACGCCCCTTACCAATTCCCTGGCTTCCTTTCGGTTCAGTACGTCATAGGGAAGAGATGCTACCTGCTTAGCAAATTGTGCCTGTGGTCTTAATGCATTAAATGGTGCTATTTGTGCCATAATTTCTTTTTATAATACTCCGCTTATCCCCGCTTCTGAGCAAAGTGCTTCATCAAATCCGTTAATATCTGCACACTGCTCAGAGGTAAAGCGTTGTATAGTGATATTCTGAATCCGCCGACGCTTCGATGTCCCTTCACGCCTGCCATTCCTTCCTGCTTACATAAGTCGAGGAATGCTTTTTCCTGTTCTGGATCGTCCATTACGAATACCACATTCATTTTGCTTCGGTCTTCTTTAACCACCGTTGGCTTGAAGAGGGGTAAACTATCCAAAGTTTGATAAAGCAGATCGGCTTTTTGGTTGTTTATTTTTTCAATGGCTTCCACTCCCCCCTGTGCTTTTAACCAGCGCAGGTTCAGCATACAAACGTAGATGGCAAAAACGGGCGGGGTATTTAGCATGGACCCGTTCTCGATATGCTTTCTGTAGTCCATCATTGAAGGAATCTTACGACTCACTTTGCCAAGAACATTTTTATTGACTACAACGAGGGTTACGCCTGCCGCGCCTATGTTTTTCTGAGCGCCGGCATAGATCAATGAAAACTTATTAAAATCTATAGAACGGCTCAGGATATCACTGCTCATATCCGCGACGAGCGGTACCGGGGTTTCCGGCACACAATGCATCTGGGTTCCTTCTATAGTATTGTTGGTGGTGTAATGAAAATAAGCGGCATCAGCGGGAATGGTGAAATGCCTGGGGATATAGGAATAGTTCTTATCCTTAGAGGAAGCGACTACTTCAATTTGTCCGAAGAGGGGTGCTTCTTTAATGGGTTTTGTTCCCCATACCCCGCAATCCAGGTAGGCGGCTTTTGCATGTTCGTCCAGGAGGTTCATGGGAATCTGGAAGAACTGGGTGGTAGCTCCCCCGTGCAGAAACAACACTTCATGGTCGGCGTTCAAATGCATGAGTTCTCTCACGGTTTGGCGGGCTTCGTCCAATACTCCCTGGAAAAGCGGCGTCCGGTGCCCTATCTCCAGTATGGACAGCCCCGTGTTGTTGAAGTTAAGAACACCCTGACTGGCTTGTTCAAATACCTCGTTCGGAAGGATACTTGGACCTGCATTAAAATTATATTTCATCGTATAATGTTGAAAATTGATAAACCCATATCATACGGGTCACGCATTCGTTGAGGGCGCCAAAGATACATCAATTCTCGCAAGACCTGCCTTTTGAGGCTCCTGATTTCCAAAGCAGGTTTAATTCTTCAAAATCCTTCAAATCGGCGGGTGAAAAGGTTACTTCCGACGGTGATTGTAAGGACGGCTGGCCGGCGTTGAGCCACGCGGTATACCAGAAGGAGGCAATGCCAAAGATAGACTGCCGCATCCGGCGCTCCACCATGCCCTGCAGGCGTTGATTGAAGGCAATCGTAAAGGAGGAAGCGTATTGGCGGATAACAGAACCATTTCTCTCCTCATAGGCATATTTCTGATCAGGGGGAAATTCCCGGGAAAGTTGCTTTTCGGTCTGCAAAACCGTGTCCGCAGCCAAAAAACTCTCCAGAATGCGTTCCCGAACGAAGGTAGCTGGTTTGGAAATGTAAACTGCTTTTCCAATAAAATAATCGAATTCTTTTCCGGCAAGCAACTCGGGCACCCGACTTTCCCAAAAGGCATGGATACCTTGCTGCCCGGTTTGTTGGCCGTTATAATTACTATGAGCGTGCAACGGTACATGCGCATCTGCAACGTAATGTCCCAATTCTGCCGATAGTTTCAGGATAGCTGCAAAATTTTTTTCATGAAAGGCTTTGGTGAGCCGCTGATGCATGATTTGGATCCACCAGGGTACGATGCCATGGCTTTGAAGATGGTCTTCACCATATTTTTTCACTGCCCCATTCCATGATTGAGGTAAATCTTCAAAAGGATAGTCGCCGTATTGGTCAAGGTCTATAAAATGCCTCGGACCCTCGCCGGTCACTATATACCTCCTTTTATCGGGGTCTACGGCGTGTTCGGACAGGAATTCAATATGCTGTTTATAGAATGTCATCATACCGGGGGGTAACAGGAATACCGCTTGATAGTTGATGGCCCGGTGTGTATAGAAACCCCAGGCTGATGCGTATTGGAATGCTATCAGCAAGAGAACAGTGAGTGTGATTTTTGAAAGTTTCATGGCTAGCCGATTGGACGAAATAAGGGATTAGTGCTAAGATATACAGCGTTAAGATAGGAAAAACTTCCTATAGCAGTCAATCCGTATCATAAAAAGAGATCTGTATATAATGGACCTCCGGGCACGACGCTGTATTTTTCCAAGTCAGTAATGCCTTCCTCGTTGAGCACCGTTTCGTCAATAAAAGAATTACCCGTGCAGGTTTCGGCGGAGCGTGACAGAATATAATAAGCGGCGTCTGCAACGATTTCAGGAGTACGACTCCTGTTGATTAATGCTTCGCCGCCTAACAGGTTTCGAACGGCTGCGGTAGCGATGGTCGTCCTTGGCCAAAGGGTATTCACCCCAATCTTGTCATTCTTTAATTCGTCTGCGAGACCGATGGCAATCATAGTCATATTATACTTGCTGAGGGTATAGGCCAGATGTTTTCCGAACCATGAAGGCTCGAGGTTTAAGGGAGGAGACAAATTCAGAATATGTGGGTTGTTCCCTCTCCGTAAGTGAGGGATGCAGGCCCGGCTCACAAAAAAAGTTCCCCTGACGTTAATGTCGTGCATCAGGTCAAAGCGTTTAGGTTCAGTTTGTTCGGTGCCGGTGAGGGAAATAGCCGAGGCATTATTTATCAGAATATCTATTCCACCGAATGCCGCTGCCGCCTTTTCGACAGCATCGTTTATTTGGTCTTCGAACCGGATATCGCAGGCTACCGGCAGGGCTTTCCCTCCTGCTGCTTCTATTTCCGCGGCGGCAGAAAAAATCGTTCCGCCCAACCGGGGATTTTCCTCTATGGATTTAGCTGCGATAACAATTTGCGCCCCTTCTTTTGCGAGGCGCAAAGCGATGGCTTTTCCAATACCTCTGCTGGCCCCGGTAATGAAAGCCTTTTTTCCTTCAAAAGACATGATTTTCTATTTGATTGCAAGCTACCGAAACTAAGTCTTATTTTTTACCGAGGTTTAATCCAGTCCTCGGGATTTAGATATTTGGGGCTGTTGCCTACCACCACGGTAACAACAAAGAGAACCTTGCCGATACCCTCCTCGTCTTCAGATTCGGCTGCTTTCCCTATTTCCTGTCCTAATTTTACTTCCTGGTCCTTAGAAACACTGATGCCCGTTAAATTATAATAGGTGGTGAGATATTTTCCGTGCCTGATGGTAACGGCTGAGACTGCACCGAAGTTGTGTACGGAAGAAACCGTTCCTTCATATACTGCTTTGACGGGCGCGCCAATATTGGTTTGAATATAGATGCCAATATTGTCTTCGAATAAACGGGTACCTTCAATTTTATGCCTCCCGAAAGGACCGGTGATTTCTCCTTTGCCCACCGGCCATGGCAGCTTTCGTCTGTTATTTTCAAACCCGACTGAGACGGCTGTTACCTCGGGCGTATTTTCTAAGGTATTGCTGGCGCGGGTTGAAGTTCTAGCAGTTGCGGCGGTGGTGGTCGTTTTCGCCGTAGTTCCGGCAGCCTTGGCAGCGGCTTCTCGCCTCGCTTTTTCTACCTTTTCGGCTTCCATGATTTCTCTTCGGATTATGGCCGCAATAGAATTTTTTATATTATTCTCTAACTTTCTTTTGGAAGCGAGCTGTTTTCCTAATTCAGCTTCTTTCGACTTCAACTGAACGACAACGGCATCTTTTTGTTTTTTCTCCTCTTCCAGCTTCTTTATTTGCTTGCTTTGCTCTGATAGCGTTTGGGTCTTCAGTGTTTTGTTGGAAGAGAGGGTCTCATTTTTTTGCGCCAGCAGAACCTGCGTTTGATAGATGTTTTCAACTTGCTTTTCCCTGTATTCGCGGTAAGCTCTCAGGTAGGCGATTCGCTTCACTGCGTCGTTAAAACTTACGGAGGAAAAAATAAAATTCAGCATATCATAGCTGCTGCGGTTTTTGTACGCGTATTCAATGGTTCGCGCGTATTGTACTTTTAGGGTATCCAACTCTCTCTTTAGCCTGTTGATCTCCTGATTATTGTTCTCAATATCGTCATCTATCAGCCGCACCTGCCTGTTGATGTTTTCAATAATG
>JACFNM010000136.1 GCA_019454915.1 Chitinophagaceae bacterium | reverse complement strand
TTGGTTTGCCCATCATTTGACAAACCTATTACCCGAAGCATCTGCAGAGACGCTCTCTGCAATGCCACGGAAGAGTCACCGAGACAGGCCTGCATCAGTGCGTTTCTGCTCCGCTCTATTCCTGGTGGCACAAACGTCCTGCCCGCAAGTCCCTGAGTTAATCCTTCCAATAAAGGAGACTGCCATTGATCTGCCGTTACCCCGCCGCCAATTGCCTTCTGAATAAGTGGTCCAATCACACTGTATGACTGACTCTTTCCGATGATGGCACTCAGCCTTTTGACCAGTGACGCGTAAGCCTTATTTTCCTTTTCATAATTTTTCATGACTGACTCCAACAACGACAGCGCTTCAGAAGAGCGGGCACTTAAAGCAGCTATCTGCATCCATCCATCTTCTATATTTCTAAAGAGTAACTGTTGCCGGATGTCATCCGCTTCTTTTGTTTGTAAATAACCCAGAGTCAACAAAAGCTGAAGTCTTACTTTGGCATCCGGATCATCCTGCATTTTATATAACCCGTCAGCAAGTGAAGCATCACCGGATAAATGCAATTCCGCAAGTCTGATGGCGTTCTCTCTGATACCTGCAATGGTATCTTTGAAGGCCTTTTTAATGAAATCGGCAGAAAGTTTTCCCATTCCTTCCAGCGTCCACAACGCGTGCAATCTTCCTAACGCAGTTTGATTATTCTCTGCCATTTTCATTAAAGCGGGAACATTAGCAGCATCATTCCGGTCAACCAACAGCCGTTGCGCATTTATCCTCCACCAGATATTATTGTCTCCGAGTTTTTTAACCAGTTCTTCTCCGTTTAGATCTCCCAAATGCAATCCCGACGTCCAGGATGGAGGAGGTGCATCCTTCTTGCTAATCCGGTATATTCTTCCCTTATGCGTTCCATTATACAAATCAATGGTGTCCAATACTTCCTTAGCCATGAACTCCGGCCCTTCGATCACCTGACGGTAAAAATCAATTACATACAGCGACCCGTCAGGCCCTACATACAGGTTAACCATACGGGATACACTCTTCGCCTTTAAAGTGGAATTGTTAGGTAATATATAGTCGGCATGAACAATATTGCTCGCCGGCTCACACACGAAGGTAATATCCTGATTATACTGTTTCGGAAATGCTCCGCCCTCATACGATACAAGCCCGCATGCGGAAGTAAAGACACCAATATTTGTCAGCATCTGATACTCGGGGTTAATCGTGATAGGGAACACCTTATTATGATCTGCCATGGTTTCAGTAGTCGCCGGCACTATCATATCCGGATTACGTTCCAGATATCTCGCTGGTATCACATTCTCAAATATATGGTTACTGTTATTCACCATCAGGATATGACCCCATTGATCGAAACTGAGACCAAACTGAGTATGTCCTGATAATAATTCCAACTTGTTATGATCCTCTGGCCGAAAACGTAAGGTGCCCTCTAAAACTCCATTACCCGAAGTATCATCCGCGAAATGAATCTTACCTCCGTTTCTGATAGGCAGTGCTCCGAGATAAATCCAGTTATCCAAACCATATTCCGGGTTATTCACATTCGCCTCCAAATTTGTAGTATCAAATCCGGTGAGGACCACCTGCCTAATATCAGCTTTCCCGTCATTGTCCGTATCCTCCAGATAATAGACATTAGGCGGGTCAGTTACCATGATACCCTTCTTCCATCGCATAACACCAGAAGGTAATATCAAAGAATCTGCGAAAACGGTTCGTTTATCCATCTTCCCATCGCCGTTGGTATCCGACAGTAATACAATTTTTCCTATGCCGGATTTGTTAAACGGTACGCCCGCCATTTCCACCACATACAATCTTCCGTATTCATCTATCATCATGTCCACCGGATCGAACACTATCGGTTCACTGGCTACTAACTCCATTTTAAAACCATCCATCAACCGAAAAGTAGAAAGGTCATGAACGGCAGAAGGGCTGAAGGGGGAGATATTGATATGTTGGCAACTCACCACAAAGCAAAACAGTAACCCAATCAGGAAGGGACATCCCAGGATACCTGTCAGTTCAGTCTGTTTACTGCGCAATTTTTGAATATCGCTTATTCTTTTTTTCACTTATTCATTTTAGATCCCCATAAACTTCTTTGCATTTCCCGATCTCAATAACTCTTTAGTGGCTTCATCTGCTTCATTTTCTCTAAGTGATTCAATCCTCAGCATACCCGTGAGGTAATCCAAAATCGGAGAGTGGGTTCCAAAAGCAAACTTATTTTTACCATAGGTTTTCAATAAACTGCCCAGATCTGTGAGGGTCCTCCCTGACGTATCCATTAAGACATCAGCCCGCTTAAATGCTTCAGCATCTGCTGCATTCAGCTGCATACTATTCGTCACATTCAGAATCATGTACTTAGCATCCGGTACCGCCTTAATAATGGGAAAAATGTCTTTTAAAGACCATTCCGGCTTCGGTGTATAGGCCACATAATCTATATCCATCCATGATCTCTGGCGACTGTCCACCATTTTATAATTGAAAGCGACGGGTACTCCCCTATCGCGCGCCCTTTTTACCAATTCTATCAAAGCAGGCTCGGTAATTTCATAATCGTGATATTTCGGATACAGGCGAATACCTTTCATTCCCCAGTGCCTGATGCAGACATCCATATCTCTTTGCCATCCGGCATAAATAGGATTAATTACAGCAAAGGGTATCAAACGATCCCGGTAGCGTTTGGTGGATTGTAATTCATCGTACAATTCCTTATTTGCCGACTGGGTATTTTTATAAAATATCCCGTTCAGATTACTGATGATCGAAATGTCCACCCCAAATTTATCCATTCGCTGGCCAAGGGCGGTACAGTTATTATATTTCAGTTGCATAAATGGCCAGTGTCCTACGTATGCGTTAATATCAATCAACACCCCCGCCTCCTTTTTTTAAAAGGTTATTATAATTATCAAAAAATATTTTTTGCTTTTGCCGGTCGGTAAGGTTAGCCGCTAAAATCTTTCCCACACTCTGATAATAAGAATTATCGGAAGCAAAAAACAATCGGTCTTCCCCAAGATGTTCCACAGCAAAATCAATCATGTTTTCGGCATTATTACTTCCGGAGGTGTCCACATAAATATTGGGATAATCTCTGAACATTTTGCATTCATATTCCCAATCACCTCCCATACCTATATGTGCAAACTGGAATATTCCCTCCGGATAGCGTTTGGCTATCTCCACAAAATCTTCCGGAATAGAGGTATTGGGCTGCTTATAGCCGTTGTATTTCATTCGATAGCCACCCACTCCCAACTGACACTCGGCATGAGAATGAATAATCATTTTCAAGTCAATCAATTTTTCAATAATGGGATAATACCTCGGATCATTGATCTTCACCTGATAATATAATTCACCCGGGCCGATCATCCCTGCATCGGTACATCTTTTTATTTCGTCCAAAGATTCCTGTTTATAAGCGGGATTTAATAAAAAGCCTCCAAGTAACTGATCCGGATATTTCTTGATCGCTTTTATGGTCAGGTCATTAAACTTTCTGAATTGTTCCGGCGTACCGGGCATCACATCCAGGTACCGGGAGATGACCTGCTTTTCTATTCCCAGTCTCCTTCCGTAATCAAGCTGTGTACCCGGGCTGTCTTCCGTCCAGTAAATATGAGCGTGAGCATCTATCTTTCTGAACTTCATAACCTCTTTCATCAAATCGAACTTCTGCGGTTTAAAAAGAGATTCTTCACTGAAATCATCGCAAGTACGATCACTTGCCACTCCTTTTAAACCGTATCCAAAAACCAACCCTGCAGCGCCCGCCGCACTGCGGCTAACAAATTTTCTGCGATTATAATTCATAATTCATTAATCTCATTCATTAAATTAAATCTGGTCAACCAGACTTTACATTCTTCCGAAGTTTTCTAAAATTAACCGGATTATTTCGATTTAGAGAGTCTTTTCATCAAATAAAATTGACCCCAAATCATTTAAATCTTTTTTCAACCTCTCTTCAGATTCTAAATTCATCTCTTTCAGCCTCTCCTTAACTTTCTGCTCAATTCCTTCCGCTTTTTCAAAGCCTGATATTATGCCCTTTAATAAAGCGGTTCGAATAGTAACATTACTAAAGATTTCAGATTGAGATACAAATTCCAACAGCCGGCTAACTTCTCTTTTATCGTTTCTTGCAGCAATGATATGGGAAGCCGATTCGATAAATTGAATCTTCCACAATTGGCTATCATCCGTGGTCATTGACTTAACTACCGGTATTAACACTTCTATGTCAGATCCTATCTTCGAACTCAATATTGCTGTTCTAAACCACGGATTTTGGGCCCGCTTTTCAATTGTTTCGGGCATTATATCTTTTACTTTTTTATCCCTGAATTCACCCACACTTAATATTGCCTGAAAAGCAACTCTTGCAACAGAATCTCCTGTCATCTTAAGCAGATCATTCAGGCAATCCGGATATCTTTCCGAAAGTATTGCTGCATTCTCTCTGACACCTGAAGAAGAATTCTTCATCGCCCATTTCACAATATCAGCATTTAAGGCGTCTAATCCTTCCAATACATACAAAGCATGTAGGCAGCATTTGGGATTTTCACTATGATAAAATAGTGAAATTATTTCAGGAACTATAGATTTATCCTTTCGTTCGATAATCAGACGTTGTGCCTGGTTACGCCACCATTGATTAGGGTGTGATAACAATTCCGCCAAATCCTCTGTACTCATGGTCTTCAGATTGGCATTCGCCTGCTTTCTTTTAAACTCTCCTGATGGAACGATCCTATAAATTCGACCATAATTATCTCCTGCACTAAAATCAATATCAACCTCAAGATCATCAGGTATAGATACAGGGTCTTCTATATGCTGTCTATACATATCTACAACATATAGGAAGCCATCCGGTCCAACACAAAAACTTACCGGACGAAACCAGGAGTCGGTAGCAGCCAGGAACTCTTTATCTTTTTCAGAAGCAGATCTTTTTGCTATGCTGTAAAGAGAAGTATCATTGTAGTGAAGGATATCCCGATGCACCAGATTACCCGCTACATCACCGGTAAAAATGTTCCCATAATATTTTTCCGGAAAGGCATCACCCCCATAATAAATTCCTCCCGAAGCTCCAGTGAATTGTTCTCTCGCATACTCTGTTCTATCCAAACCTTTATCCCGGAATTCTTTATTACGCCGGTCTGTGCGAACCTGACGCCAATGAGGTGTTTCAGATCTTTGATACATGAAGGGATCGTGATCAGAAATATTTTCAACCGCAATCCTTTCTGTTATGGGCATATAAGGATTTCTTTCTAAATATCTCCAGGGGATTACTACCTGGCGAATATGGATTGAATTTTGTGTAATAAACCGATGTCCCCAATCATCGATAGCCATTCCAAATTGCCCGGGACCAGTACTTCTCTCAAACTGATTGCGGTCGAGGCGAAACCGGAAGTCTGCACCTTGCAGGGGGAGTTTTCCCAATTCCGGTTTTCTGTTAAATACGACTTCTCCCGGCTGTCCCATATTATTGGCATAAATCCAATTATCTATACCATAAGTAAGACTGGTGATCTGTGCAGCTTCATTATTATTAAAAAAACCTGTAAATATGGTTTCTTTTAAATCTGCCTCGCCATCACCGTCTGTATCTTTATAATACAAAATATCCGGAGCTGCAGTCACCAATACACCTCCACCCCAGGGCAGGATACTAGTCGGATTTTTCAAACCATCTGCAAAAACAATTCTCTTATCAGCCCGTCCGTCTCCATCAGTATCTTTTAAAATAATAATTCTGCTTTCCCCCTTTGCAGAATCCGGCTGATTCGCATCCGGCATTTCTACAACAAAAACATCTCCTTCGTCATTGAAAAACATACTAACCGGGTCCATAACAAGAGGCTCAGACGCGAATACTTCCACTTCAAAATCTTCTGCAAATTGAAAAGTTTTCACAGACGCAGCAGGAGTAAGTGGTGGTGGATAAAGGGGATTGTTTTTACATGAAAGAATCCCCATGTTCAGCATAAACAATATTACGATTGCAAATGCTTCCCACACATAAATAATATTTTTTACTCCCAGCTGTTTCACTGAAGAACCTCCTTAATAGTCTTAATCAGCGTTTCCTCAACTTCCGGAGAAACAAAAGAATATCCCGTTTCAAAACCACCCTGGGTATAAGCTATTTTAGTCCCAATATAAACCGGCCCATATTCTTCGTAAGCAGCAGTACAAACATGGTCTCCCGGTCTCAGTGCCTTTACAGCCAATTGATATTCCACAAAGGCTTCTCCAGGAATATTCAACAACCAGGTATTCCCCAAACGTAAAGAACTCATCTGTACTTTACGCCCTTTTTCAACTTCAGTTAACCACGCTAGTTTGGTCGCAGTGAGTTCAGTTTCACCAGTATATTCTTTCATATTTTTAAGTGTTGCCCTTAACTCATCCTCAATCAGATCTGTAGCCAGCGGAAGCGTAATCCACTTACTCTTCCAAACCAAATCCGTACTCTTTATTGGGATTTTCTCTGTATTCAAAAATGCTGTCTTCATCGCTGATTCGACTCTTTTTGCCAAAATCATGCGCACCGTAGCCGAACCATCATTATATTTCCCGGCCGCTACATTACCTCCAGCGCCATTAAAATGAACAGACGAAATCCTTAAACTCTTTTCAAACTGATTTCTGGCGATCCCAATAAAATCGCAACTTACATCTCCTGTACCATAATAACTTTGCGGATGAGTAGCATAATAGGTAAGAACTGCCACCGGTACTTCATTATTCCAAAAACTCACGCACTTTAGCCAAGGATCGATAACTCCTTCCGGAGCAGCTTTGACTGCAGAATCGGTTGAACTACTAAACCGAACAATAGCCATCTTTCCGTCTTTACCTATAATCCTGCGATTAGACGCCACTTTTTCCACTTTGGATTCTCCAAATCCTAAATGTGTAATCGGCTGAGCATTTTTCAGCGATTGTTCCACAGCGACGCCAACATTTTCTATAGTCTGACGCAAAAATCTTTCATCAGAGACGACTCCGTTCATTTCTTAATTGTTGCGCATTTGCCTGACGATACACTCCTGATAAGGTCCATAGGATTATCGGTAAGGCTAACAAATGAATCCATTTATCAATGCCCCAAAACCCCCTCCGGTTATTATCAACGTTATTCATTCTCTTTTCCGGTTGATAATTAAGTAAACCCTATATCGCTATATCAAATGAGGAATCCATTTGACAAGTCGACTTTTGGTATTTTTTATTATTCGGAATAATTCATTAAGCTCTCATTTTTTTTACCTCAAAACAAAATTTCTTCCTCCCAAATATTAACTAATTAATATCCCGGATTCTGAGCAAACGGTGCGCCTACATTTAAATCAATCTGCGCCTGCGGTATCGGCCAGCGGAAATTATGGTCACTAATAAATAAGCCGGGACATAATGGATTATCATTATACTTTTTAACTCTCTCAATTAATTTACCCGTGCGCCGCAAGATAATGAGTCGCCATTCTTCTGCATATAATTCTCTCGCGCGTTCGTCCAGGATATAATCAATATTCACATCTGCCGGCAAAACAGGCGTGGCCTCAGACCTCGCCCTTACCGAATTAATATCTGCAGCAGCGAGATCTGGTTGACCCAGATCTAAGTAAGCCTCGGCTCTCAACAGTAAAGTCTCCGCAAACCTAAGCGCGTACCAGTCCTTGTGGGTGATACCTCCTCCTGACCTATTGGGCTGCAGGAAATAATGCAATGGGTCGGCAACTTTTGTATGCAAAGGGAAAATAATCTTACAGGTATCTGCTATCGGGTCAGGACGTGCAGGATGATAGAGACTAAAATCTATTTTTTGACCATCATAAGCAGATTCCGGATTATCAAAATAAAAATTTCTTTTTAAATTATGCTCTTTGTTTCTGTCATCCGTAGTCCAATCACTTTGCCAAATATCGTAATACACAAGGCTGGTTCCACGGCAATTCGCTGTCGGTCTGCTTAAGGAATCCGAGTAACCTGTATAATTTCCGTTAAATAATTCTCCTCTGAATCCTTTCTTTCCATCAGGCGTCAAACCTATGTCAAAATATCGGGGACCAAAAATATAGGCGCTTGCTATTTGTCCACCTCCTATCGTTGGCGGGGGTTCCACCTGAATTACCCACATAGCTTCCGTATTATCAGTCAGGTTATGATTACCAAAATGAAAGAGATCATAGTAAGCGTCACCTGATCCCCAAACGTCATTCCCAAGCCCTGTACCAAAACGATGCGTCATCAACGCGTAACCATAATCGTTAACAACATGATTAGCTGCATCCAACGCCAAATCAGGTTTCCCCATTTCAAGGTAAGTCTCTGCCAGGTAATGCCATGCCGGTCCCTGCGTAATTCTTCCCGGCGCATCTTCCTCACCTCTCCTGGGTAAGTTTTCTGCTGCATATTTAAAATCCTCAACCATTAAATTATGGATATCGGAAATCGGATTTCTTATAAAATCCGCTTTGGCAGAATTAACGGGCTCCGTTAGCAGGGGTATATCGCCATAAGTGGAAACCAGATACCTGTAGGACCACGCTCTGAAAAATCTGGCTTCCGCGATATACTTTTTTTTGCCTGCCTCTCCACCCTGGAACGCATCAGGATTGGCATTCTGTACCTTATCAATTAATACGTTAGCCCATTGTATCGTCTGAAAACCAGCGTTCCAGGTATCAACGACCATTCGAGAAATAGGGAGCAAATCATCACGATATGAATTGATATAACCTGATCCAGGCCCGGGCACTTCTCCGTTATAGCCCAGGTCAGACCCGTGGGTCGCCCAGTTCATTACCCCAAATTCACCAAAAGAGTAATAGCCTGAACGAACGCGATCGTGAATAGCCGTTATACCCTGTAAAGCACCGGCTTCAGTTAAATAAGCATTGTCGGGAGAGAGAAAATCGAGCGGTTTTTCATCTAAAATATGTTTACTGCAAGAGCTCATGATAACTGATAAAAACATCGTTATCATCAAAGCCCATTGATCCAATACTTTTGAACTTTTGCTCATATATATTCTTTTTTGGAATTAATTATTTAATTAAGGACTCTTCTTTATAAACTAATTCTAAGTCCGAGTATATAGTTCCTCATCAAAGGTGTATCCGTCACACCAATCTCGGGATCCCATCCCTGCCAACCGGTCCACACATAAGGGTTCTTGCTGGATATATATACTTCTGCAGATTGTATTTTCAATTTATCCAACAGATTCTTCTTCAGGGCATAAGACAGAGATACGTCCTGTAATCTTACAAAACTCCTGCTTTGGTAAATTCCACTCTGACGCTGAGGCAAATTATAAATACCTGTCGTATTCTTTGTCGGTTCTTCGGGAGTCCAGTAGGCGTTTATCGCAGAGTTATTTTGTCTTTCAGGGAAATAAAAAAGCGGGTTTATATAAAGTGCATTATCAGCCAGATAATACCCATTTCCTCCCTGGATGGCATTGATGAAGACCGACAGCGAAAAGTTTTTATAACTCAAATTATTTCCGATACTAAACCTGTAATTAGGCGCTTTATATCCTATAACTTTCCGGTCGTTATTGGGATCCAATGCACCATCTCCATTCAGGTCAACATACCTGAATTGTCCCGGATACCAGTCTTTCATCACCTCACCTTTGAAAAATTCTTCTTCAGTCCAAACACCTCCCGCCATCTGATAATCGTAAATAGCGCTGATGGATTCTCCTACAAACCAGGAGTTACCAATATCCTTGTCGTTAGTACCTCCATATAGTTTAGTGATTTTATCCCGGTTTAATGCGAACACAAAATCTGTCTGCCACCGTAGCTCTCCCTCAAGATTAATGGATTTGATATTCAGCTCAATTCCTTTATTTTCAATACCTCCTATATTCGTCCAAACACTGGCATAGCCGGAAGTTCTTGGAAGCTGCCTTTGCA
>JACFNM010000135.1 GCA_019454915.1 Chitinophagaceae bacterium | reverse complement strand
GCACCCTTTTCCCTGCTCACCAGCAAATAATAATCATGCTCAATGGAAAGATAACCGTACTCATAGCAAAAAAAATAGGTCAGTCCTTTTTTAGTGGTATAGCTATGTGTCATAAACTGGAAGTTGAAACCTTTTTCTTCTAATTTCTGCCGGGGAGCTTTCGCGATTTCTTTTCCGTCAGGAATAAGCCCGGATAGAATCATCCGGTTCTTTCGAAGAATACGATTCACGTCACGGACAAAGTGGGAGGTCTGGCTATACCGCTTATTGTTATAGGCATTCCGGCACCAGTCATCACAAAACTTTTTATCAATGCGGCCTTTAACCGGTTTACCGCAATACAAACAATAGACCTGGGGTAAGGTGTTGGTCATAAGTTATCTATTTACTGACGGGTTATTCAATCCCCATCTATTAACAATACTCCTAAAATTAATCCTTTCCAAGCATATTACCGCTAAAACCTACGATTCAATTATCCATTTTTAAACGCTTATAAGCGGTTATAATCGGTTTTAAACGACTATTTACCGAGTAAGGCTTACCGGCGATATCATCTTTGTACTGTCAACCGACGCAAAAGCCAATAAACGATAAACGAATTTATACACCTTTAAAATCAAACATCATGAGCACATTACAGAACAAAGTACAATTGATCGGTAATTTAGGCGCAGACCCCGATGTACGAACCATTGATTCAGGAAAAAAAATGGCGAGGCTGTCTATTGCCACGAACGAAAATTATCGCAATGCCAAGGGCGAAACGGTAAAGGAAACCCAATGGCATAATGCCATTGCCTGGGGAAAAAATGCCGAGCTCGCCGAAAAGTACTTAGCAAAAGGAAGTCAGATTGCTATTGAAGGCAAGCTCATTAACCGAAACTATGTAGACAAGGAGGGAACTAAGAAATACGTTACCGAAGTGCAGGTGAACGATATACTATTCCTCGGCGGAAAGAATGGGGGAAAATAAAACCTAACGGTCTATAAAAATCAAGGCTGCCGGAAAAGGTGGCCTTTTTTGTTCTGAGTCTGACCTCTTAAATTATCCAAAGTTTATGGAAATGTGGGGAATGTGAGGAATTTGAAAATTTGAAAATGTAGTAATTTGAAAATTGGGAGATATTTGCGCTGTAGTGGTTTGACGTTGCGGCTCTGAGTCGTCGTGAGTCTTGCGTGACATGATAAAGAGAATGTGGGAAATTTGAAAATGAAAACACCTTTGTTTCCTGCGTGCAAACCTTCGTGGCACTCGTGGTTAATTTTTCGCACATATTTGGCGGGTGGGCGCAGAAAGATTTCTGCCGCATCACGATGTGAAAACATATCACAATATTATACTATCTCCATCTGCTCAGTTAATGCAAGCATTCAATCACCATAGCGCTTGCGCCACCTCCGCCATTACAAATTCCGGCAGCGCCATATCTCGCATTATTTTGCCTGAGTACATTAATCAGGGTGACTAAGATTCTGGCGCCACTGGCTCCGAGCGGATGACCCAGAGAAACAGCTCCTCCATGCGCATTAACCCGTTCGGGGTTTAACTGCAATCTCTTACTGTTTTCAATACCCACCACACTGAAAGCTTCATTGATCTCCCAATAATCAATATCACTCACCTGTAATCCCGCTTTTGAAAGCGCTTTGGGAAGTGCAAGAGCCGGCGTGGTCGTAAACCATTCCGGAGCCTGCTCCGCATCTGCATACGATAAAATACGCACAATAGGTTTCAGCCCTGACGCATCCGCTATTTCGCGGCTCATCATCACCAAAGCCGCTGCTCCATCATTCAGCGTGCTCGCGTTAGCCGCTGTCACCGTCCCGTCTTTCTGAAAAGCGGGTTTAAGGGTTGGTATTTTATCAAACTTCACGTTAAACGGTTCCTCATCTTTTGAAACAACTACCGCATCGCCCTTTCGCTGGAGAATCTCCACCGGAATCACTTCTTCTGCAAAAAGCCCCTGTTCCCAGGCCCGTTGACTGCGCCGATAGCTTTCTATAGCAAAAACATCCTGCTCCTGGCGACTGATGCCGCATTCTCTCGCACACAACTCTGCCGCATTACCCATCGCGAGCCCGTCATATACGTCGGTAAGTCCATCCTTAACCAACCCGTCTATCAGCACAGCGTTTCCGTACTTGTTACCCCAGCGCATCTGCTCAGCATAGAAGGGCACATTGCTCATGCTTTCCATACCACCCGCCACCACCACTTCAGCATCTCCCAAAGCGATGCTCTGTGCAGCAAGCGAAACAGATTTCATGCCGCTGGCACATACTTTATTAATCGTTGTGCAATTCACTTTATCCGGTAACCCGGCAAAACGTGCCGCCTGCCTCGCCGGCGCCTGGCCAAGATTAGCCTGTATCACACAACCCATCAATACGTCCTGTACCATTTTCGCTTCGATACCTGCTTTTTCTACCGAAGCCCTGATAGCCAAAGCGCCCAAACGGGTAGCCGATAAATCTTTCAGCGCGCCTCCAAAACTCCCGATAGGAGTACGTACCGCAGAAACAATGACCACTTCTTTCATAATCAGATTTGTTTAACGGGGTGAGACAAAGATTTTTATTCCCATTTTACTGAAGACCATAAAATATGATTTCCACCGCTTTCAATTACTTAGCGGGTAACCATCATTTTCGGCTAAATACTTCTTCCCTTCGCCTTCCTGATATCCACAGGTTCTCATGCTCCAAGAGCGGCTTTAGCATAAGCCAGGCATTTCTGCACTTCCTTCACTGCATCAGACCCTTCGGGTACCTGGTACTCTAATTCAATGCTCACGGGAATCTTGTATTTCTTATCTTTCAGAAGGTTGAGGATTTCTTTAATGGGCGTATCTCCCTGCCCCCAAGGTAAATTTGCCGCACCATGTTCTTTGGATTTCCTGTCTTTTAAATGCATACTGGTGATCCGGTCGTGTTTGGCCTGAATGAGCGCCAACAATGCTTCTTTGGTATTGGCGCCACCGGCAGCGATATAGTGACCGCAATCCAGGTTCATGGAATTATAGGGAGACTGACTCAAAGCCACATCCCAGGCGGTATCCGTTGCCTGCGTATGGGCATGATAGCCGATATATACTTTATGCTTTGCCGCTAAATCGCCCAACCGCTTTGAATGAGTGGGATCCTTAGGCAACTCCACGGTAGCAGACTGGGCGCCCAATGCTTTGGTAGCGCGAAGTGCATACTCGATCTCCGCATCCGTATTGCCGGCTCCCAGGGCGCTGGGTTTAAAGGCATAGATGGTCACCCCTGCTTTCTTAAACATCTTTCTCACTTCTTTAAACTTATCCATCGAAACGGTAGCGCGCCATTCTGCCACTTTGGACTTATCTGCCGGCTTTCCGGCAAAATCTTCTACAGCTTCTCCCATCAGTTCCACCGCACTCAAACCGCTATCAACAATATACTGAAGCAACTGGTGTATGTCATGCGGCATGCTACGATAGGAATAGGTAATGGCTCCCACCTGCACGCCAAAGAATTTCGAATTGGGCAGCCCCTTCCAAAATTGAGATTTTGACCATACGGACGAACCGGCCAATAACAGCCCGGCAGAAGCCATGGAACCTTTTATCAGGAAAGAACGACGGGAAAGCATGTTTGATTCGTTATCATGTGCAGCCATATCAATATTATTTTAAGTGAATTATACTATGGACGGTAAATATATGGCTTCAATAGAAAGAGGAAAAATTAAATTCGGAAGAAGAACCGGAAAGGTATAATTAATCCGCAGATACTATTCTGATAAAACTGCCCTTTCTGTCAAACTCAAGTTTCAGACTGTTGGATAATACAGCCCACTGTAAAGCATTTCCCAACTCCAAACCGGTTATATAGGCTGTGGGATATCGTTCACTGACGAATGATAATATAACACCCGGAATGATGGAGTCGGGTAACATCTGATCACCTGCGATCTCAATCATTTCACCACCGGGGTTGAATGCTAATCTCACCCCGTTTTTTAAAAAAACCTTATACCGGATCTGATAATCTTCATACTCCCGCAGCGCACGCACTATCTGCTGGTCACCGAAATGCACATTTATAAAATCACTTACAAAAGCCGGAAGGTCCTGAATATCCATCCTGTTTTCTTTTTCGCAGGCAGTGAGCCCCAGGAGTGGCAAAAACAACCACATTAAGACAGTTCTCATGAAAACGTATTCAACAAAAGGTGATGAAGGAATGGCCGGCACAACAGCAATGATTGCAGCAGCACATGACTACAAAGAAAAAAATAAAAATGTTGATAAGATGTTAATTACTTGAATTCCAGGTAGTCTTTCAGGGATTGAAGAGTGTTCTCCATATAGGCATCCCGGAAACTTTCGGCAAATAAACCATAGAATTTCTGCCAGGGATACCATTTCAAATCTTCACTTATCCACCATTCTACTTTGGTAAGCAGACTGTCCTGCTGATGACTGATGGTATTAAAACCACTGGTGAATACCTGCTTTCCGTCAGACCGAATGGTTATGCTGATACTATCCGGCGCAGCTTGTTCCAGGGCTATTTCCTGAGCAATACCATCCCGGCTTTTCCAGCTTACCTGCTGTGGGGTGGCTATTTCATACCGAATCTGCGGATCCTGTAATATAGGATTCCAGTTTTTCCACTGCGTTAAATCAGCAATAGTGCTATTCACTTTTTGATGGTTCGCATAGACCAATACCGATTTGGAGACATTAATACCGGAAGGCAACAGAAGCGAAATACCAAACAAAAGGATGGCAAAGACCAGGAGTCCGATAAAGATTTGTTTTAAGAATCGCATACCCGGATATTTTATTCCCATTTAAATACTTTCACCGCCGCCACGTAGCCGATTACCGCCCACAATCCCAATATCCCCAATTGTTTGCCACAATCATATAGATGCATCCCTTCGAAAGCCACATTACGCATGGCATCGTTCAGGTGTGTCAGCGGCAGTAAGTTGCAAAACGGCTGCAACCAGTTGGGAAAATTATCTATAGGAAAAAAGGTGCCCGCCAATAAAAACTGGGGTAGAGTGACAATATTGGCCAGGGGCGGAATGGTGCTTTCGTGTTTGGCAATACCGCTCACGATAAATCCAAAGGACATAAAAACGACCAGGCCCAAAAAACTCAAAACCAGCAATTCAAAAAAAGTAAGCCACCCGTAGATGAGCGTGAAATGGAAAAAGAAATAGCCCACCACCAGGATAACCACCGCCGTGATCATCTGGAAGGTCACACGACTCAACCCTTCTCCCAATACAATAAAGGTTCGCGTGACCGGCGTTGCAAAAAAACGTTTTAGCACCAAAGTCTGGCGCAGGCTAAAAAACAGGAAAGCCACACCAAAAACGCCGGCGCTCAGCAGGGAGAATCCCAACTGTCCCGGTAAAATAAAATCAATTGGCCGGTATGTTCTTCCGGGGATCTTTTCCACCTTATTATCAATCCGCGCGTAGGTGGGAGCATCCGGATATTTTTGGTGATCCAAATCCTTGATCACAGATTCGAGTATTGATCGCAGCACCTGAAGATTCTGAGGGCTAACCGCTTCGGAACTTTTCAGATTAATCGTATAAGCAGGCGACTCGCCCTGATTCTTTTCGAGGGAAATAATCGCGGTCAGCCTTCCCTTTTCTAAGTCTTCCCGGATTTCAATCTCCGGTTTCTCTACTATCCGAATGCCCGGAATAGTCTGAATGACTTTGTACAGGTAATAGGAAGTATCCGTACCAGGCGCAAATGCAGCCCTGAGAGACACCTGACCGCCCCCGCTGAAGAATCCAAAAACAAGAATAAAAATAAGCGGAAATGCAAAACTAAACACTACCGCCGACGGACTTCTGAAAATAGCAATCAGACTGGCCCTGGCAATAGCCAACATGGCTTTAAGCTGGCTATAGGATTTTAACATGTTTCTTTTATTTGCCGGGCAAAGGTAGCGGATTGAAGTTCAAATTTTATTTACTCAATAAAAATATCGTAAGGCATTCTCGTTTGAGGTACGCCCATGTACTCCCGAACATCCCTCATTTGTTTATAGATACGAAACTCTTCGGATCCTAACTCTTCACGCATCATATTCGCCTTTATAGATTTACCCAGATTTCCTTTAAGCATATCCCATATCGTGGGGGGCTGGGGATACTCCCGTATGGAATACTCCTGAAGATTAGCCATCCGGGCGGCACAGGCGATTGCATCATTCAATCCGCCGAGTTTATCCACCAGTCCAATCTCCATCGCCCTTGCGCCCGTCCACACTCTCCCCTGGGCAATACTATCTACATAGTCCAGATTTCTTTTTCTGCCATCCGAGACCCTCGTCTTAAAACCCAGGTAGATGGAATCAATAAATGTCTGAAAAACCTTTTTCTCAAAATCACTCATCGGCCGGACTGTCGAACCAAAATCCGCATAAGTATTCGTATTTACCCGGTCAAAAGTGACGCCCAATTTATTATTAAAAAAGTTTTTCATGTTGGGAACAATTCCGAACACACCAATCGATCCGGTAATGGTATTCGGCTGGGCGAAGATGCTATCCGCCGCACATGAAATATAGTAGCCTCCGGAAGCGGCAACGTCACCCATAGACACCACCACCGGTAAGCCTTTCTCCCGTGCAAGGGTTATCTCGCGCCAGATAATCTCACTGGCGAGTGCACTTCCTCCGGGTGAATTTACCCGTAAGACCACCGCCTTGATATGTTTATCAGTTCTGATTTTAGCAATCAGATTGCGGTATTCATCCGAGGCTATCTGACCATCCCTTCCTTTACCATCTACAATACTTCCTTCCGCATAAACAACGGCTATCCGATCCGTTGAATACTTCTTTAATGCTACGGACTGGGCATAAGTACCGATCGGCACAAAGCTAATCTTCGCATTCTCTGCAATACCCAAATCTTTTCTGATTTCTGCTTTTACTTCATCGTCATATTTCAGCCCGTCTAACAATCCATATTTTTCAGCGTCTGCCGGCGTTTGAATACTAAAATCACTGGCATACCGACTTAGCGTTACCGTGTCCACATTCCGTTGCTCACTGATTCCCTGCAAAAAATGATGATAGATATCGCCCAACCAAACCGTTGTTTGCAAACGGTTGGCATCGGTCATCTTCTCTTCACGAAAAGGCTCCGTAGCGCTTTTGAACTTCCCGTCATAAAAAATCTGGGGCTCGATCTCCAGCTTCTTCAGCGCGTTTTTGAAAAAATACAACTGCGATGAAAATCCCGACCATTCCATCATGCCTTTGGGATTACCATAGATTTTATCGGCAGTGGCAGCCACGTAATAAGCCTTCTGCGAAATTATTTCTCCATAGGCAATGACAAACTTTCGGCTCTCTTTAAAATCCAGAATGGCATTGCGTAGTTCCTCACTCGACCCAAACCCGTTACTATTTCCATTACACTTTAAATAAATGCCTTTGATCAGCGAATCCGATTTCGCATAATGAATGAGTTCTACCGCTTCATGCAAAGACACGGCGTAAATATCTTTATCTCCGGTCAATTTCGCCAGCGTATTGTCTGCTTTTTTATCCTTGAACTGCTGTTCAACATCTATGTATAATACCGATCGGGGCTTAATCTCGGTTTTGTCGGTTTTAGAAACCAGACTGACCATGATAGACAACATACCGAAGCCAACCAGCGTAAAAGCAATCAGCGCGAGGAAGGCGGCCAGAAAAAACTTAAAGAAACTCTTCACGGCAATATAATTTTAATCTGGTAAAAATAAAGATATTTGAAACTGAAATCATATTCTATCCATGAATAGTGCATATTTGCTGATAGGTGGTAATTTGGGGGACAGAAGAGAACAATTAGCCAAAGCGGCCAAACAAATCGAAAAAACATGCGGGAGGATTATCCGTTTATCACATCTTTATGAAACCGAGGCATGGGGTAAAACCGATCAACCTTCATTTTATAATCAGGCGCTCCTCCTGCATACGCCGTTAGCCGCACGCGACCTGTTAAAATCCATTTTGGGAATCGAAAGCAGCATGGGAAGGCAACGTCTTGAGAAATACGGGCCGAGGGTCATTGATATTGATATCCTTCTTTTTAATGAAGAAATCATTCATGATGAGGGGCTGAACATACCCCATCCGGAGTTAATTCACCGGCGCTTTGCCCTGGCGCCCCTAAACGAAATTGCCGCACAAGTAAAACATCCTCTGTTAAAAAAAACTATCCGAACCCTGCTTAAAGAGTGCAGAGACGGGCTGAACGTGAGAAAACTGGAAAATTAGTGCATAACCCTTTATGGATTATTTGGAAGGGTTGATTAAGTTTGAACATTCATATGAAGTACCATTTTATTTCCATTGAAGGTAATATCGGGGCAGGAAAAACAACTTTGGCTCATTTACTTTCACGGCATTTCAATGCCAGGCTGGTTTTAGAACAATTCGCCGATAATCCCTTCCTGTCCAGATTTTATGAAAATCCCGATCAAAATGCTTTTCCAATGGAGTTGTTCTTCATGGCGGAAAGGTATAAACAACTCAAAGAACTGGTTCATACCAAAGACCTTTTTCAAAGTATCACCATCTCGGACTATATGTTCAGCAAATGCCTCCTCTTCGCTAAAATCAATTTACCGGATGAGGAGTTCCTCCTGTATCAGCGTTTGTTTGAAATCATTCACCAGCAGCTTGTTCAGCCGGATATTCTTATTTATTTGCATGCGCCCGTCACCCATCTGCAGTCAAATATCCGTAAACGGGGCAGGTCTTACGAGCAAAACATATCGGATGAATACCTCTTCAACATTCAGGAAACTTATACGCATTATATCCGGCAACATAATATTAAAACGCTGTTTGTGGACGCTACCCATGCAGACTTCTTAGGACGGGAGGAACATCTCAACATTATTATTGACGCTTTGGAAAAAGGACATGATGGGGTACAGCATTTTCTCTCACTGCCCTGAATGGGGCTTCCATATAATCTTTGCATTTCGTGAAGAACGATCCTTTTGAATCAGTAAGAATAGGGGAATTCAGAAGCCTGCTGATGGGGCGCTTTATGTTTATCCTTTCTTTACGCATGATGAGCACCTTAGTGGGATGGTGGATTTACAAACTGACCAGCGCCCCCTTCGCCATCGGCTTGATAGGATTATCCGAAGTGATTCCGGCTCTTACCCTCGCATTGTATGCGGGGCATTACATTGACATGAGTGAGAAGAAGAAATTACTTCTCACGGGCATCTCGCTGTATTTCTGTGCTGCCGGGATTTTGTTTTTCCTGTCAACGAAGTTCACGGCCTTACACCTCACCAACCATCGTATCGCCCTGGGGGTCTACTTCATTATCTTTTGTACGGGGATCGTGCGGGCGTTTGCGGGGCCGGTATTCAATGTATTACTTGCACTTATTGTTCCCCGGCACACCCTGCAGAATGCTACAACCTGGAACCAGGGAACATGGCTCACCGCCTCGGTATCGGGACACGCGCTGGGCGGGCTATGTATTGCAGTCGCGGGCATTTCGGGCACCTGGCTCTTTATATGCGGAGGAATGATCGTGTCGCTGCTATTCCTTACCCGTTTAAAAGCCAAGCCTTCCCTCAACCTGCACAATGATAAAAAAACCTGGGAAAGCGTGAAGGAAGGAATCCGGTTTGTGCTGAAGACGAAAGATTTGTTAGGCGCCATGACGCTCGATATGTTTGCGGTCTTCTTCGGAGGCGCCGTGGCCATGGTGCCGGTGTACGCAAGCGATATCCTCAAAGTAGGGCCGGAGGGATTCGGCATCTTAAACGGGGCAGCCGATATGGGTTCGATATTCAGCGTTATCCTGCTCACCCTGTTTCCGATGAAAAGAAATCAGGGCCGGAGATTAATCATCGCCGTATCAGGGTTTGGATTGTGCATTATTGTTTTTGCCCTGTCGAAATATTTTCTATTATCCTTTCTGGCGCTTATGTTAAGCGGTATCCTTGACGGCATCAGCGTGGTCATAAGAGGA
>JACFNM010000134.1 GCA_019454915.1 Chitinophagaceae bacterium | reverse complement strand
ACTTCAATCGGATCGGTTTTGTCTAAAGCGATTACCGATTGGTTTTCTAAGAATACCGTAGGTACGCGGTCTGCGGTTGCGGGGAAAATAAAGGAATAATCAAATCCCGTTTGATTAGGACCGGGATATACAGCCTGGTTCCAGTTTTTTTCTACTTGCTCACCTAATCCGAGGTGCCATTTACCTACAATTCCGGTTTGGTATCCGGCCTTTTTAAAAACAGACGGTAAAGTTGTTTTATTAGTGGGTACAATCAATGCGGCATCGCCCGGCAAAATGCCCGTACCCTCCCTTCTCCAGGGATATTGTCCGGTCATTAATGCGTAGCGACTTGGCGTGCAGGTAGAAGAGGTGGCATGACCGTTGGTGAAGCGAAGCCCCTGTTTGGCCAACTGGTCTATATGAGGTGTTTCTATTTCCGTGGCGCCATAGCAGCTAAGGTCGCCATAGCCCAGGTCATCCGCGTATATAAATATCACATTGGGCGATTGAGGCTGAGCAGAAATAATACCCCAGCCTGCTATTGACAATAGAAAGAAGAGAATGTATTTCATAATAGCCAAATTAATATTTTATTATTCATAAGAAGAACACTAAATTAGAAAATCAACCTTAAACTAAGTTTTCAAAGAAATTGTTTGCAATGAAAAAGTTACTCGGATTACTATTCACCGGCTGGGCTATTTTTTTATGGATGGGATGTGAGCAGCAGACAAAACAACCGGATGATATGTGGAATCTGGCTCTTTCGAGAAAGAGTGATCTCAAATTAAGCACCTATATAACCGCACACACCGTACAGGGGCTGTTGTCTTCAAAGGAAGGAAGACGGGAGGCGATATCTCTGTTACGTGCTAACGGCATCACCCGGGTATATGTGGAAGTGTACCGGAGCGGATTAGTCGTTTCAACTGCTCTATTGAAGGAAACAACTGACTTTTTTAAAGAAAATGGTTTTGAGGTGATAGGAGGGATAGCGACCGTTCCGGGTAATGGTTTTGGAGTGCAACAGGATGGTCCCCTGAGTTGGTTCAACTGGCAGAATAAAAAAACGCAGGATGATTTGCGCAACGTCATGACCAGTGTTGCGCCCATCTTTGACGATTTTATTATAGATGATTTCTTTTGTACAGCAGATACCAGTGCTGAATCAAAGGCAGCAAAAGGAGACAGAAGCTGGGGAGAATATCGCCGTGCGTTACTGACCGAACTTTCTGAATCGGTATTTATTAAACCTGCTAAAAAAGTGAACCCTGATATTAAGATGATCATTAAGTATCCCCAATGGTATGACCGGTTTCATATGTTTGGGTATGATGTAGCTACTGAGCCGCCGCTGTTCGACAGCGTGTGGGTGGGTACAGAAACGCGTGGTCAATATACGCAGCGTTTTGGCTTTGTTCAACCTTATGAAGGGTTTATTAATTATCGGTGGCTGGCAAGCCTTTCCGGTGATAAAATCGGAGGCGCCTGGTTTGACCACGGTGATTGTACCGCTGAAGATTTTATTGAGCAGGCCTATCAGTCTGTTTTGGCAGGCGCTAAGGAGTTGGTGATTTTTAATTTTGACAGCTATGTAACCGGTCATCCCGGTCATCATTTATTGAGGCAGGATTTTGAAAGATTAGCTAACCTGGCTGCGGCTGTGGCGAAGAATCCGGTACATGGGGCGGTAGCTTACAAGCCGGCCAACAGTGATGCGGGAGGAGATTTATATATCATGGATTATATCGGGATGTTCGGTATTTCTGAAGTGCCAGCATCGGAATATCCTGAAAATGCTAAGGTGATTTTTCTTCCCACCCAGGCGGCGAAAGACAGCGCAGTGGTAGAGAAAGCCATTCAATCGTTAAACAAGGGGGCGAAACTGATATTAACGACCGGGTTTCTGGCACATGCCCGGGGAGGAGAGAAACTGGCGGAGCTGGCACAGATAAAATGGCCGTTGAAAGAGACGAATGTCGTTACCCGGCTTGTGGATGATAACGGTGTGAAGACGCCTTTGGAATTTCCCATCACGATGGATTATCAACTGACGCCGGATAAAGCGACTGCACTCCTGCAGGGCGGAGACGAGGCGAAAGATGTCCTTTTAACGCAAAATGAAAAGAAAAATATTACCGTGGTCAATATTCATACTTTCTCTCAGCAGGATTTTGATGCCGTGGGTGAAGTATTATTGAGTCCGCGTCAATTGGGATTGTTAGAAGTACCACAGTCCTGGGCGAATACGATCCGCCAGGCTTTTCACGATGAGGGGATGCCGGAATTGAACGCGCCCACGAGGATCACTTTTCAATACCTCAACGATGGGAATTTCGTAGTCCATAATTATAACCGGGAGAAAGTGACCGTAGAAGTCCGGCTCACCGGGGATGGTAAATTAGTGAATGGATTGAACGGCGAAAGATTAGCTACCGAAGGGAATATCTTAAAACTTGAAATGGCGCCCCGTTCGAGAATATGGTGTGTGAGGGAGACGAGATAAGTCATACGGGTTTGGAAAGTTCGTATGACTTATCCATACGCTTTCATTGATTATTTTATGATGGAGATCTCTATCCACCCTTCATTTTGATGGTACATATCACATACCGGTTGACCGATTACCGGGCTGTTACATTCTTTAATGGAGTTGAATAAGGTTTTCACTTTGGCGCCATTTTCAAAAGGCTCTGTCTTTTCCGTATTACAGACGTGATAGTCTTTATCCTGCCAGCGCAGATAAGTTCCGGTACAATCACGTACTACCGTGGCGGCAAAGTAATTGTCTTTTTTACAGCCGAAAAAAATACCCAATAGGAGAATCCCTATCGCAGAAGAATACAACTTTTTCATAACGACAATTTTTGTTTTCACGAGGAAGTTTTGATAACATATTTTTAGTTTCCGAATCGCCTCTCCGATCTAAACAATTTCCGAATATGAATACGGATACCTGGTACATATGGTTTGGGAAAATTCTCGTTAAACCCGGGTTTTATTCTGATATCCGAACCGGATGGGGAAAATGTACATGGTATTGACGATCCCATACCTCCCGGATTATTAAGGATTTACGAAAGGTTCTTTCGCTACAAAATCCCCGGGTTACTCATTAATCGTTGACTGAAAAATGGGAGCTTAATATTCATATATCAATTTTTAAAACTAGAAATTAGCGCGGCCCAGCTCGTATGAGACCGTGGTACCTGTCACTTTAGCAATGCCTTTTTCGCTGTGGATAAAGTGGTTGGTTTCTATCGTTTGCCCCGATACAACGCTAATGCCCTGGATCTGAAGACAATTGAATGTACCCGCGGGAACGGTAACAGAAATATCTTTCGCCACAATAGAAAATTGGGTTACGACCTGATTGCCGGCGAAGGAAGTTGTCGTGGATTGCCAGGTATCACCAACTACGCCTTCGAGGAGATAAACTGGCTGTTTATCATCCATCGCACTACCGGAAGCCTGGTAAACCCACTTGCGACAAGGCTGCAGATAAACCTTTGCGGCGGGTATTAATAGCCCATCATCAAAAACGGAAGTACTTTCAAATATCCCGTCACCAACCTCCTTGAAGCTAACGAATAAAGAGTCTGCCTGATAGAATGGAGACTTATTTACATAAGCCATCTGATGTTCGTCTTTTATCCAGTTTGTTGTATTAATGCAATCAGAGGGATCGTCCGGTACATCGTTCTTTTTGCAGGAGGTAAAAAAAACAATTAACAAGGCGGGCAATAGGAAGAATCTGTTTGTGTTTTTCATATAAATGTTTTTCTTGTTTGTGGTTATTTCTCAAATAATAAGAGATACACGACAAGGTAAAAAAAATAATGTATCAATAGCCCGAATTACTTCAGTTTTTGAGAGATATTGCCGGTGCCCGGAGCATATTATCAAAAAATAAATCGCGCAGGAGTATACGGCGGTTGGTGTCATATCTTAAAGCTGACAGGGAAATTTAGATGAAGACAGTACCTGTATTTATTGAATCGTTTTCCTTATTTACCAGCTTCCATGATGCTCGGGGATTTTTGAGATAAGGGGGAGCGCTAAGATCAGCAGCGGTGCAATGACCATATAGATATGCGCATGAATTTGTGCCTGGTTTGCCGGAAATCCGGAGATGATAGCCGTGGCGATAGCAATGGTAATGATGGCGCCAATTTGAAGACTCATGGAACGGAGCGACGCAATGATGGAAGAATGTTCGGGAGCTAACTGAAGCCCGGCATTTCGGCTGGATGGATTGATGGTACCGGCTCCCACACCTATAAGAAAAGTGGACGTAGCTAACCACATATAGGGTGATAGATTTCCCAAAGGCGGAAAGGCGAGCATGACGGTACCGGTAATGATAATTAACCCGCCTGCGTAAAGGGGAGGGCGGTAACCGGTTCTTCTTAGCGCCATAGCCATCAGCGTGGAGAAGACAACGGCTGCAATTCCTTCAGCTACCAACAACGTGCCGGAGTCCAGTGCATTGATATCATATCGCCGGGATGCGTACAAGGGAACGAGCGCGATGACTCCCTGCGTTACACCGCCCAGCGCCACATTGATCAGGTTGACGGCTCCAAAACCTTTTCCGTAGATCAGCCGGGGGGCAATGATGGGATGGGTTGTCTGAATGATATGCCGGAAGAAACTGATAAAGGCGATGATAGCCGTAATGATGAGCAGGATAAAAACAGCCGGATGAATATCTACGTTTCTTTCGCCGAGATAACTGGTGGCGAACATACCGGAGAGGATCCCTATGCCCAATAACAGGATACCTTTGAAGTCCATGGAAGGTTGTTCCTGCTTTCGGACGGTTAAGTCGTGGGGTATATGATAGATAGCCAAAATGATCACAAGGAGACCAATAGGAACATTTACGAAAAATATTTCGCGCCAGGTCCAATAGGTTACGAACAAACCACCGAAGATAGGCCCAATCATAGCTCCTATGGGAAAGATACTGCCAAATAGACTGACTGCCCGGTCTCTCTCATCGCCAAAGTGTTGTACAATGATTCCGGTTACGGATGGGGTAATACCGGCGCCGCCAATAGCCTGAACGACCCGGAGTACAATCAGTATGTATATATTTCCGGCTAGTCCACAACAGAGTGACGCCAGCGTAAAGGTGACTGTAGAAATAAGGAAAACTTTCCTGTGACCATAACGTTCACTGTATTTTCCACTGATGGGCAGCATTAATACAAAGCCAAAAGAATAGGCGGTAAGTGTCCATCCGGCCCAGTTAACCGTAGTATGCAGTTCTTTCTGAAGTGTTGGTAAAGCAGTGGCTATAATGGTTACGTCAACTGTAGTCATTAATAGGGCAAACGCAACTATAACGAAAACCAATATCCTGTTAATGGATGGTTTATCTCCCGTTGGGCTCGAAATTGAGGCGCCCGAAGATACCCCTGAAACATCTGTCATAGAAGCGTTATTTCTCAGCCCATTGTCATATTGTTATTGAAAGGTACTTAAATTCATTCTAACCTGCCAGCTCTTTATCTAATTGAAGCGCTTTAGGAAACAGTATGTTATTTTCCAGGTGAATATGCAGATGGAGTTTTTCATCGAAATCCTTCAAATGTTGTATGATTTCCTGGTGTTCTTTAGAGACAGTTTCAGGTAATTTATATTCTCGACAGAGCGATGCAATTTTTTTGAAAGTCTCGCCCTGGTCCTGATGTTCATGCGTGAGCATGTTAACAGGATTCTCGGCCGACTTCGTCATAGGTGGTCGCACAAAGGGTTTCTGATTGTTTTTTGCGTCGGCCATTTTCCTGATATAAGGGAATAAAATAAGCTCCTCTTTTTTCTGGTGAACCACAATCTCTCCTGCCACTTTATCAAACAATGTTTTAATCTCCGTCCAGTCTGGACTACCGTTCGGCTGATCTTGAGTCAGTGTATCCAATTCCTGTTTAATCACCGGTATTTCTTTTTCGGCGGGTTGGTGATAGGTCTTTATAATATAATTGGCAAGTACATCCAAAGACCAGTTGTTGAAGTCAACGTCTTGATCAATATTTCCTTCTTTCACCTGGTTGAGCTCATTAATCAGGTTATCCAATGTAATATTTCCGTTAACCGCTATTTCTCCTAATAATATTTTCCCTTGATTGAAATAATCAATCCCGTACTTCTCAAATACAGCACAGGTACGGTAATCCCCGGCTGCTATTAAACCAACGGTTTTTTCTTTTAAATTTTCCATGGAGGTAAAGTTACAAACAAATGAAAGTCTGCTCCGAACTGCTATTTACCCAATCGGGAAATTTTTAGCTGTTCCGGATAAGCAATGCCGGTGTTCTCTTAAAATATCCGGTTTATTGAGGACGGATAAAGGATTCTTTCTCAGTACCTGCCCAGAGATACTTGTATAAAGTGGTCTCCTGTAAACCGTCTTCAGACCTGCGGTTATGAGAGATATAGAAGAATCCGTTACCGATAGGACAAAGACCAGTTGCACCCCACTTAAAATGCCAGCCGGGGGTAAGGGTATGCGATGAGTTGTTCACTGGTCGCCATAAGGAAAGTGTTTTTATTTTTTGTTTTCTGTTATCCGAGTAAGTAGAAGACGTGTGTGCTTTTCTATGACCGTCAATAACAAAGAGATCGTAATTAGGGAACTGATGCTTTTTGCCGGGATATACGGCTGCGAAGAAGTTGCCGGAGGCATAGTCGTAAGCCAGATTCTGAATGCCATAAGAGGTGTTTCCTGTGAATACAAAATATTTGTTTATTGGTTTGTCAGGTCCTGACTGATGTAGTTTGTCCTGAGATAAGTGTTGACCGTATTGGTCCCAGGTTTCGACATCATACTGGAGTATCACCTGATAGTCATTATCCGATCGTGAAGTATCTGAATAAATACCGTAAGCAACATAGAGATATTTCCTGCTGTTTCTTCTTTTGCCAATGGCAGGAGCCAGCGCTACACCATCAATTCCCGAGCAGCCATAGCGATGCTGAATATTCCGGTTGCCCTCTTTGACGGTCGCCTGGTAATCATCCACAACTTCTTTCAGATAGACGGTGTTTAACAGGTTTTCTTCTTCTGCATTCATACCGGGACGAGTGATGCGATCAACATCGAAGATGGCGATATAAAAACCTATGCGGGATTCCCCCGTTACTCCTAATTGTTTTCTGATGCCTTTTCCGATGGCGTCATCTTTAAATTCCAGGGAGGCATAAAGTTTTCCAGTTTCTGTATCCAAATCCACATCTCCCAGGTGACCTGTAAAACCGGTTACGGTTCCTATTAATTTCCCCGACAGGTCGGTTTTAACGAGTAAATTGGTGAATGAAAAATACACGTATCCTTTAGCGGTATCAACAGCCACACCCTGCACATGAAAAGAACCCTGCTCGCCTGAATAGATTTGGTCCGGTAGCTTTGAATCATGAGTATGCTGAGCTAATACCCGAAAGCAAAAAAATAACGGTAAAGCAAAAAAGAGATATCCTGTCTTCATGATGCGCCTGAATATTATTATTATTACAAATTTTCTGGTTATTCTTCAAAATAGATTCTCTGTACTCTTTGTGAAATTCCAGCCAGGATTTCATAGGGAATAGTATCGGCCCATTTGGCAAGTTGTGTTACCGGCAACTGCTCTCCGAAGATGATCACTTCATCTCCTTCTCTTACATCAGAGATTCCGGTTATGTCTATCATCGTCATGTCCATCGCAACCCTGCCTGTCACCGGAGCCAGTTTGCCTTTTAGGTATACTTTACCTTTTCCGTTACTCAGATTTCGGCGAAATCCATCGGCGTAACCAATGCGTATGGTAGCAATCACACTGTCTCTTACTATCTTCCCTGTTCTTCCGTATCCTACGCTTTCACCGGCTTTAATCGTTTTAATTTGTGCAATGGTTGTTTTTAATGTGGCAGATTCGATTAAGTTGATTTTATCTTCAGCGCTTTCATCGGCTCCATAGATACCAATGCCTAACCGAACCATATCCAATTGAAGTTCCGGATGCCGGACAATTGCCGCTGAGTTTGCTATATGCTTCATGAAAGAATAGGACAATCTTTCCTGAATAAGAGCACATGCCTGTCTATATTGCGCTGCCTGATATTGCGTGAAGTCATCTAATGTCGGATCTTCACTTCCTGCGAGGTGGCTAAAAACGGATTGAATTTTTACGAAACTTTGTTCTTTCAACATTTCCACCAGGCGCTCTATTTCGTGTAATTCAAAACCCAGGCGATGCATACCGGTATCAATTTTCAGATGAATCGGATAATTTTTTAATCCCTGGTGGCGGATAAACTGAATAAATGAAGCCAATATGTTAAAAGAGAAGAGTTCCGGCTCAAGACTGTTTTCAATGATAGCGTGAAAACTGCTTTCCTCAGGATTCATCACCATAATCGGCAGGCTGATCCCCGCCTTGCGTAATTCAACTCCCTCATCGGCATAGGCGACCGCGAGATAATCTACGTTATGAAATTGCAGGATATTGGCGATCTCATAACTGCCGCTGCCATAAGAAAAAGCTTTTACCATCACCATAATTTTGGTAGATGGCTTTAGCAGACGTTGATACTCCTTTAGATTATGAACGATGGAACTGAGGTTAACTTCCAATACCGTCTGATGAGCCTTCTGCTCCAGCAGGGAGCTGATATTTTCCAGGGCAAAAGTTCTTGCTCCTTTTATCAAAATCGTTTCATCGTGAAACTTCAGATTGTGGATCTGCCGGATAAAATCATTCGTAGAAGCGAAAAAATTTGTTTCCGGCATCCGTTGCTGAAACAGCTCCTTATATTTTTCTAATAGACTCCCTATACCGATAAAACGATTGATTCCTTTTTGTTGCAGTAAACCGGCTATTTCATGATATAGTTTTTCAGCGTCATTGGATTCTGCAAAGTCGGATAATATAACGGTTCGTCTTGGATGTTGCTGCTGCTGTTCCAGAAAATCGAGCGCTATTCGTAAAGAGCTGATATCAGCGATATAGCTGTCGTTTATGACAGAACAGTTATTAATTCCTTTTTTCAATTCAAGGCGCATCTCCACCGGCTTGAGCAGGTGCATTTCTGCTGTTGCTTTTTCCACGTCATAACCCATATTTAATAAGACGCTGAAACAGATGATGGCATTTTCTATTGAAGCGTCATCGGTAAATGGAATTTGAAATTGACAGGCAACAAGTGGTTCCGCAGCCGGCTGATGCGGCTGATTTGCCTGGGTTAGGAGGTTGATTATTTGCCGGGAATCTATTTGTATCCGGATGGTTGAATGAGAGGATCCCTTCTGTACACCGGTGATCCGGATTCCGCAGTGTTCCTGTTTCCCCCAGAATATACAGGGTATTGAGGACGAACGGATCGTTTCTGCAATGAGCAGATTGTCGCCGGGTGCAATCAGTCCGCGTACCTGTTTAAAGAGCAACAGTTTCTCTTCAATTTTTTGCTTCAGATTGTTGAAGTTTTCACCATGTGCATCGCCGATATGGGTGAGTACACCGATAGCGGGTTGTATAATGGTTTGCAAAGATTGCATTTCGCCGGGCTGTGATATGCCCGCCTCAAAAATACCCAGCGTATGGGTGGCATTTATTTGCCACACGCTAAGAGGTACGCCAACCTGTGAGTTATAGCTCTTCGGGCTACGGATGATTTGAAAATCTTTTTCGAGCAGTTGATTCAACCATTCCTTCACGATAGTCTTGCCGTTGCTGCCGGTAATTCCAATGACGGGAAGACTAAAGCGGCTGCGATGCCAGGTTGCCAGGTTTTGTAATGCCCGGAGTACATTGTCAACCTGTATAAAATTAGCTCCGGGAAACGAATTGCAGGCGAAGTTGGATGATACCACGAAGTTCCTTACTCCCTTTGTATAGAGCTCCTCAACATAAGGAGCGGCGCTTCGACGAAATCCGTCTAAGGCAAAAAAGAGAGTGGTTCCCGCATCCATCAGTTTCCGGCTATCGGTTAAGAGATATTCGATGCGATTATCTTCTTCGCCTTTTATCAGGTTCCCATGGACGATCTCAGCGATATGACTACTGGTATAGACAGACATCTCCGG
>JACFNM010000133.1 GCA_019454915.1 Chitinophagaceae bacterium | reverse complement strand
GGATACTTCCCGGGTATGTCCGGCACTTTGATCGTTACCGATCCGTTTTCACCGGGGTTCAGCATTTTTATTTGACCCAATACGATTCTTGATGAGGGTACATAATCGTTTTTCTCCGCCTCCGGCTTTTTTACGTATTCATCAACCATTGAACCGAATGTTTTTAACATTCCCGGTTTTATGACGACGAGGTTATGAGGCATCTGGTCTACATTATTGAGTACGATTTCAATCACTTCCCCCGCTTTGGCGTGTAAGACCTTTTGCTCATATTCCATTACCTGGTTGATAGTGTTTACCACCAATGTCCTGTCTGCTTTGATTTTTCCGATCTTACCGATTCCTACGTCAATATATTGCGGACCGCCGGTATTCCTGCAATGAACAGCGATCAGGTTTTTCCCGGTTTTGAAAAGTGCTCTTTTATCGTCAAGCTTTATATATTCATATTCTTTTATCGCTCCCTTCTCCGCCATCAGTAATTGGCCGTTGACGAAAACCTCATAATCATCATCGTGCAGGATTTTCAATACCGGTTCTTTTATGGGTTCTGAGATTTCTATCTCTTTTCGAAGCCAGATATCTTCAGTTGTCCATTGGGTACGAACACCACTGACGCCGTCACTGCCGAACTTTGCAGATCCCACTTTCCAGGCTTTTGTGTCAAAGCCTTCTTTCATCCAATCATCAGCAGGCTTATCGGTAGTATATGTCCATGAAACGTTTTCGTTGTCGCCTGTCGGAAGTATCATGGATAATGCACTCAGGTCTGTCAAACGGTAATCTTTTTCCCGGTAATAAATTTTCAATGCAGCGTTCAGCCATTTGTCGGAAAGATTTCCTTCATCGCGGCTAAATTTTTCTATCTCGCTAAACAATTCCTTTGTTTCAGGAAGTTCTCCGGATTTAAGTATGGCAGTGAGCCTGGCTCTCAGATCCGGATGGGTCAGTAATCCGGATTCAGCGACCAGGTTACTACTATTCTCGTTCAGCGGCAACACGCCAAGAGCCGCTCTCTGGACGGAATAAGAGGGGCTGGCCAAACAGGCGCTAAAGATATCATTGTGTGACTCATCCACTCCTGCGAAAACGCCCAAGCCGTCTAAAGTCCATAAAGCATGGGCTACCCCCGACTGGTTATCTGCATTCTTTTTTAGTCCGGCTTCGATCAACTTGATCAAATCAGGAACTAAATTCAGTTTTTGTTCCTCCACGATAATTCGTTGTGCCGTCAGCCGCCAAAACATATTATCACTGCTCAGTGCTGCAAGCAACTCTTTATCGTTGTCGCGGGAGAGAGCCGAAATTTTCCGGTTCTTTTTGCCCTTATAGACGATTCGGTAGATACGGCCGTGACTATAATCGCGCAAAGGATTTAGATGAGCATTCCCCGGGCCTAATTCGGCATTCCATATCTGGTTCTCCATTCCCCGTTTATCAGGATTGTGCTGAATAACGGGACTATACCAATCTGCTACCCACAGGTTCCCGTCTGGCCCCGTTTCGGCATGTACCGGTGAAACCCAGGCATCGGTACTCTCGAAAATATTCCCCCCATCGGTTTCTTTATATCCGGAGCCATCCTGTTCAATGCGGGCGATGTGCACAAGATAACCCGTGGGTTCACAAACGTACATTTGGTTATGGTACTCCTTTGGATAGTTTCCCGCTGTATAGAAATTAGCGCCGGCTGCAGCAGTATAGCCGCCCCGTACATCTACCTGTTGCAGGGGAAGCGTATCTAACGGATGTATCTCATAATGCCCTTGTATAAAGTCGGCATTCACGCCCCATGATGGGATCTTTTCGAGATAATTGTAAAATCTTAACGGAATACCTACATAGCAGGCGTGATTGTTGTTAGCCGTTGAACCAAAGAACTCAAAGTTTTCGTTGAATCCCAGCCCCCAGGTATTGTTATTGAATTGTCCTATGGGCTCAAAGTAATTTCCATTTCTGGAAAACCGAAATATCCCACTCCCGAATTTAACCTCCTTTCCCTGGAAACTATTTTTAAAAGCAGAATATCCTACGGCGCCCCATATCATATTATCCATTCCGTAGTGAAGATTGGAAGGTCCTGCGTGGGTATCCCATATACCAAACCCGTCAAATAAAACAGTACGTTTATCCATTTTATCATCCCCGTCGGTATCTTCTAAAAAAGCTATATCAGGCGCCTGAGCCAATATTGCTCCTCCTTTCACAACCGTAATTCCGGTAGTCAGATGTTGTTCGGTGGCGAAGTCTGTAAATTTATCCGCTACGCCGTCTCCGTCGGTGTCTTCACAAATGGTGACCCTGTCTCCGCCAACATCGTTTTCAAGTTTATGGGGATAATCCTGCGACTGCACTACCCAGAGTCTTCCGTGTTCATCCCAATCAAAAGCAATGGGATTGATGATCTCCGGCTCTGAAGCAAATAACTCGACCCTGAAACCCTCCGGAACCTGGATATGGGTCATGGATTGTTCGGGTGTAAGCGGATTCTGAACCCTCGGAGAGTCTCCGGAATAAGTTAAGGGTACCGGAGCAGGTTTGTTTTCCGAACAACCCCATAAAATCAGCAGGTTTGCCAGTAAAAATAAAACGATCTTAAATGGAGCATTCATTTTCTCAAAAATTAGTTGAATACCTGACGTATTCGGGTTTAAAAATCTAAAATGGATCATCTTCTTCTTAGTGCTGAATAGGGCTCAAGCATACTTATGTCAACGGTGCCGTCTGCCCATCCGTCTTTCGGCGAAAGAATGGCCAGAAAGACCAGTTCACCTTGTCCGGAATTAAAAGTACCGTGCGGAATGTTTGCTGCAATATAGACCGAGTCTCCGGCCTTCATGATTCTTTTCTCCTCTTCCACCCATTGTTCAGCCTCGCCCTGCAGAACATACAGGATTTCATTCATCTTTGGATGAATGTGAAAGTCGTGTCCCATTCCTTCCGGGATCACGACCTTAACCATAAATAAATCACCGTACGGAATATTTTGCGGATTAAAAAACCAATAATGTTTTCGTTGTCCGGCTAATTCAAATTCCGTTTCGTCATTGGACGTGAATTGCCACCATTCAGCTTTATTTTTCATCCCAGGCTAATCTTTTTAAATTCTTTGGTTAAATTAGTCAGGGATGCTTCCACACCCATTCTTTCCAGGGAAGATGCGCCTACAAATCCATGCAAGCCACGGGTATGCTTCATTACATATTGCACGTCTTCAGGTGTGTTGATGGGACCGCCGTGGGCTAAAAATATGCTATCGGGATTGGCGATTTTCACCGCATCAATAATTGCCTGTGTCCTTTCAATAGCATCATCCATGGAAGCGGTCGCATTGGTAACGCCAATGGAACCACCGACGGTAGTACCCACATGAGCGATGATTGCATCCGCGCCGGCATCCGCCATCATCACGGCTTCCTCCGGTTTAGCTACATATACTACAGAAAACAGATCCATTTTGGTTGCCAGTGCTATCATGCCCACTTCCTTTTTAAAAGGCATGCCCGTTTCCTCCAGCACATTCCTGAAATGACCATCTACTATGGAGTGAGTCGGGAAATTATTAACTCCCGAAAATCCCATGTCTTTTACCTGGAGAAGAAAATGCCACATTCTGCGACGCGGGTCACTTCCATACACGCCACATATTACGGGAATCTCTTTAACAACGGGCAGTACTTCAAACTCACCGATTTCCATCGCTACGGCATTGGCATCGCCGTAGGCCATCATTCCTGCTGTGGAGCCATGCCCCGACATGCGGAATCTGCCGGAATTGTAGATGATAATAAAATCCGCTCCGCCCTGCTCAATAAATTTCGCACTGATACCGGTGCCGGCGCCGGCGCCGATGATTGCCTTACCCTCCTTGATTGTAGCACGTAGTCTTTGGTTTACTTCAGCTTTAGTGTATGGATTACCTATTCCTGTCCATGCATTCGCCATTTTTAAATTTTTAGATATGAATAATAAATTATGATCGTATGGATAAAAAGGCATCAACCGCTTTTATCGCAAATTCAGGTGTGTTAATATTGGCATCCACGTAAGTTATTTCAATATTTTTGTTTTGGATGTGTTTTTCGATAGAATCGAACAAAATTCTATCCACGGCCGGATTATAGAATTCATTTCCCGGCGCCCCGATTTGCGACAGGCCTTTCAAAGGAAGGAGAATGATTACCGGCCCTTTGGCGGGATTTAATTTCTCTGCGATCATTTTACCCAATAGCTGATTTTCTTCTTCATGGGTACGCATCAGCGTTACGTCGGGCGCCCACTTAAAGAGTTGGCGTCCTTTGTATTTTTCGGGAACGGTATCTATAGCGCCGAAATTAACCATATCCAGGCAGCCCGGGGCAACGATTTGCGGTAGCCCCATTGCTGAGCAGGCGGTTAACCGGTCGGGTCCCGCACTGCAAATACCCCCGCAAAGTTCATCGGCTAATTCCGTGGTGGTGATATCCATAACGCCATGAAAAAAGCCGCTTAAAATCAGGGATTCCATCGTACTGCCGCCGCTTCCCACTGCGTGAAAAGTCAGTACGTCGTAGTTTTGCTTTCTTAAAAGCTCCGTACATTTATTCACGCAGGTGGTGGTATTTCCGAAGATGCTGATGGCTATACGCTGCTGATCCTCTAAGCCGGCGCCTGTGCCAAGCGTTACCATACCCGCCAATGCCGTTGCCGCATTGTTCATAATGATTTTGCTGACGCTGTTTACCCCTGCAACATCCACTACGGAAGGAAATAAAATAATATCCGAGGCGCCCATCTGCTTTGACAGGTCTTTAGAAGCGAGGGTGCTGATACAGATTTTAGGTATTCCGATGGGTAATCTGCTCATCGCCTTCAGCGCCATAAATGTTCCGCCTCCGCCGCCCATAGCAATGATTCCTGAAGCTTTTTGCTGAGAAAATAGTTCAAGGATTAATTTGGCGGCGCCTGCGCTCATACTGTCTAAGGCTGCCTCCCGGTTGTTTTGTTCCTGAATATCTCTTAGCGTGCTTCCTCCTAACCGGGCAACATATTCCGAATCATAATCCGTTTTGAAGCGGGCTTGGCTTCCGAAGGTGCCTATATCAATCGTAATGACATTTAAACCACCGGCTGTAATTTTCCCTTATAAATAATCAAAGTCTTCGGCATTGGTATCAACGCTGCCGAGCATTATGACCGGTTTATTTTTACACGACTCCACTTGATGTAAACAGCATTAAGTTGTCAATAGATTGGGAACGGGTACGTAAATACTTATACTTAGTTCCTCATGATATTAAGATGTATAAAGATATGCCTGTCATTTCACTCAGCCAATAGTTAGAGAAATAGTTGGAGCTTTCTTTTCTGTCATTGTTGGAGCGCCGAATCACCAACGGAAGCCAAAAAGAGAGCCGATGTGGTTAGTATCCCAAGAAGGAGGGGCGAACGGCATCGGTACTGCTTAATGTAACATTACTTATACCGCTATAGAAATTCTGCCTGCCAATTATTTTATCCGGATGTAAGGAGCTAAGATAAATAACTGCAAAGCAGCAGATTTGCTCAAGCTTAAAGCAAAGCTACTAAACCTGAGGCGTGGTGCGGATACGACGGCATGGTCTGTTACTGGCTGGCATGTAAGGCCTCGGCAATTGTTGCCGTTATAGTTTCAATTGTCCCAAGGCCATTTATGTCAAAGACTTTAAACTTGGCTTTCATATAAGCAATAGCAGGTCGGGTTGTATTTTCAAATATTTCGATTCTTTTTAAATGAATATCGGAATTCAAGTCGTCTTTTCTATTAGAGTCCCCAGCTCTCTTTTGGGCCCTTAATAGCAACTCTTCTCTCGGGACGTCTATATTGATGACAGCTATAATGCTTAATTTTTTTTCGGACAATAAATTTAGAATTGTGTCGACTTGTGATTTGGTTCTTGGGTAACCGTCAAGAATAATTCCTTTAGCGCCAGAGTTTTCATCAATGATTTTCCCGATTAATTTTTGCATTATGTGGTCGGGAACTAAATTTCCGTTTTCCTCATATTCCATCATGACTTTCCCAATCGAAGTTTTTTCATCCTTCTCTTTGCATATTCTGTCACCCGTTGAAATATGGATAAAGCCTAATTTTGTTTTAAGTATTTCACATTGAGTCCCTTTTCCCGAATAGGGCGGTCCGGTTATAATCAATATTTCCATTCTTACTTGAATATTTTCAGAATTTGTAAGCATCGGATTCTGCTTATCGCTGACGCGCTAATTTACGGTTTTAGCTTTATTTATACGATTAAATGATAGTACAGATTGTCGGTTTTCTATGGCTATTTTTTTGTAGATGTTCCCGCAATCCTATTTCCATATCCGGATTTAGGCGTAGGAATTGTTTATATAAAGGTCAGCCTGGCTTAAGATGCACTTTGCTACCGTTGTTGGTGTTGTGCACACGCTATTGTGCTTTAGCAACACCAACTACACTTCGCAGCACAGCCTATATTAATACACCAGCTTCTTCAGTTTTCTGTTGTTGGTACACCATCCACGTTACCCGCTCCGCATACCAATTTATCTGCCGAAGGCATGACAACGGCGATGGATTTTAGAAACAGTATGATGAATTCTTCGATTAAAAAATCAAATCTGTCGACGCATTGAGCAAGGCTACTGAATCTGCACTTGGAGAGACACCGATGTGTTCAGTACGCAACGATGGGGGGTCAGGCAGCATCGGTACTCTCTAATATAACCTGTGTCGGGAATTGTTATTAGTGACGTCAAACGCGGTGGTGGAACCTGCGCGACACCAATGAAGGTAAATAGCAGTTAAATTAAATTCCTTCATAGCGGTCTCTTCGGTTGCCGGAAATTTAAAATGCTGTCTTTCAATTCAAATTCCTGGAATTTTGTGTATTTTTATAAAGAAATATTGAGCCATTGTCAACTGCTTGTTCATACGAAGAAAAGGAATTATTGCGGCGTTTATCCGAAGGAGATATTAGGGCGTTTACGGTTTTGTTTAATCAATATAAAAACAAAATCTATACCCTCGCTTTTAAGATAACGGGATCGGTATTTCTGGCGGAGGAAACTGTACAGGAGATATTCACGAAACTATGGATAAGGCGGCAGGAACTCTCTGCCATAGTAAATTTTAACGCATGGTTCAATACCATTACCCGAAATTATCTTTTCTCTTTGATGAAAAGCCAGGCCGCACGGGAAGCCAGGGAAGCCTTTTTTGCCGATCAAATCAGCTACTCTTCCGGCGATGCGGATCAGGACATTTTGTTGAAGCAAACAGAAGCGTTATTAAGAAATGCATTGTGTGCGCTCCCTCCACAGCAAAATAAGGTATATCATCTTATCAGGATGCAGGGAATGAAAAAGGAAGAGGTAGCAGTAAAGCTGAACCTGTCTAAAGAAACCGTCAAATCACATCTCTCCAAAGCCATAAAAAACATTCGCGCTTACTACATGACCCATAAAGACAGTGTCGTAACGTGGCTTCTCATTTTGTCCGCATGGTAATAATTTTTTACCCACTCACCCTTTTATGTGTTGACTTAGTCCTGTATAAGGGGCGATGTCTTTTTAAAGACGGCAGTGGATTTTAGGATATCCGGTTTTAAAACATAAGAACATTTATTATATGTCTCAATCAAGGTTAACTTTCTTGTTTACGAAGTATATTAATAAGGAAATTACACCGGAGGAAAGACGAGAATTATTCGGATGGATAGCGGCTGAAGATAAGGATGCAGAATTGAAGGAACTCCTGGAACAGATGATAAATGAAACCGGGGTTGAGATGTGCTTGCCGGAAGCGTCTTCTGATACCATTTTGCGAGCTATAATTGATAAAGAGGGATATCAGGCGCCGGCCCAGTCTCCGGCGACGGAGAAAAGCCTAATACCGTTATGGATGAGCATTGCCGCCGTCCTTGTATTGGGGTTTTTTGTGTCTCTTATTTTTCTCCGTTCGCCTTCGGAAATAGATGATAGTCGTGAACAAGGTTCAACGGAAGATTACCGGAGAACAAGTATCAGCACCCTGTCCGGAGAAAGAAAAGATATACGTCTGGCGGATGGTACCGAGGTGTGGTTAAGTCCTTCCAGTACGCTGGAGTATCCTGAGGTATTTAAAGCCACCCACAGGGAGGTGCGACTTTCCGGCGAAGCGTTTTTTGAAGTGGCGCCGGATAAAAATCATCCTTTTATTATTTATAGTGGAGGGATAGAAACAAAAGTTCTTGGAACATCCTTTAATATAAGCGCCTACGACAGTCAGGAGGAAGTGGCCGTAACCGTAGTTACCGGGAAGGTTAACGTAACCAATACTAACGCTGCGGAGATTGAAAAGATAGAGTTAAATGCCAACCAGCGTGCGGTTTTTTATAAACCTACTACAAAGCTGGTAAAAGAGGAGAAGGCGATAACGGATGCGCCTGATATGCTTAAACGAAAGGAAGGGATGTTTGTATATAGAAATGAAAAGTTACAAAAACTGATCAATGATCTGGAGGAGTATTTTGGAAAAACCGTACATGTATCAGCTCAAATAAAAGATTGTAAGGTGATGGCTAATTTTTATGTTACAGATCATCTGATGGATATCCTGGAGCCCATTGCCTTGTCGATAAATGGAATTGTGGAGGTCAACGACGGTGAATTTTTTATTAGCGGAGAAGGATGTCCAAAGTAGTCCGGAGCTTAGCCTATAAGATAGGATGCCCGGATAATCATTAATTTAACAATAAAACCGAATACAGCTTATGGACCCGCCATTCCAAATGATTTAAAGATAAAACCCGGGCAAACGAGGCGCCCGGGAATCGATTATACATTTAACAAAATTGTAGTACGCCGGGACGTTGTGGAAAGCCTCCTGACGCTACGTATTGGTCACATATAATCACTCAAAAATATGCAAAAAAATTGTATAGGCAGGATTGTACCTATAATATTGAAACTTATGCGAATATCCCTGCTGGCCGTATTTGTATTATGCAGTTTCCTGATGTCTTTATCAGCAAAAAATGTAAGTGGACAGGAATTGCTCGATAAGTCGATAACTATTTCTCTAAAAAACGAAACACTCTTTAATGCCTTGGAGCGGATAAGAAGACACGCAGATATTCAATTTTTTTATGCCGCCAATATTATAGATCCGGCAGAAAGAGTAAATATCAAAGCTAAGAAAACTCCTTTGCGGGAAGTGCTTACGGAATTGCTGGAGCCCTATATGCTGTCATACGTGGTTTCTAATGATAAAGTGGTGATTCGTAAAAGCCGCATTTCCTTTGCTTCCCCGGATTTAAAGGCTCGGGAATACCATTTGAATATTCCGAATCTGGCAGAGGAATTCCTCCGTAATGTGGAGATCTCGGGGCGGGTTACCAACGAAGCAGGAGAGGAGCTGTCGGGTGTTACCGTTCAGGTTAAAGGCGGAGGAGCGACTACTCAAACGGATGTAAACGGCTTTTTTCGCTTGTCCGTACCCGAAAATAGCGTATTGATATTTACCTATGTAGGATTTTTAGAACAGGAGATATCCGTAACCGGACGCACGTCCTTTAATATTGTATTAAAGCCTGTGGATGCTAAATTGGAAGAGGTAGTAGTAGTGGGTTATGGAACGCAGCGGAAAGTGAATCTGACCGGGGCTGTAGATCAGGTGACCCCCGAGACATTGGAGAACCGTCCGGTAAGTAATGTGTCCCAAGCCTTAGTAGGGGCGTCGCCCAATCTTAATATAAGGATGCTGGACGGGAAACCAACCCAGTCTCCGGCGTTTAATGTGAGGGGTACTACTTCCATCGGGCAAGGTGGAAGCGCTCTGATTCTTATTGATGGGGTAGAAGGAGATCCACGGATGTTAAATCCCAACGATATTCAAAGTATTTCAGTTTTGAAGGATGCCTCGTCCGCATCTATATATGGCGCCCGTGCGGCTTTTGGAGTGGTACTGATTACCACAAAATCAGCATCTAAAGGAAAAACTTCGATAGCCTACATGACGAACATCTCTTCAAAATCGCCGACGGCGGTTCCCGATAATATTACAGACTCTTATCCGTGGGCGCAGAATTTCA
>JACFNM010000697.1 GCA_019454915.1 Chitinophagaceae bacterium | reverse complement strand
CCAGGTTTTGCCAGTTGCAAAAATGCCGGTTCAACCATGTCCCAACGATTCATTGCACGAAGCATATCCGCTATTTTCAACAAGCCTTCATTGCCACTACTTATTTTACTACCATGAGAAATGAGTATAACACCTGTTTTCATTATCAATAACCTTCTTTAAAAACCTTGTTGGCATAGCCAGAACCGAACAAGCGCGAGATAAAAAATACGAAATTCGAAGTACGAAATACGAAATAAATTCTGGAGTCCTCCCCCTTACCAGCTCCAAATGGGGAGAATGTCCCCCGCTGGCGGAGGTGCAGGGGGTGGATTCGTATTTAGCATTTCTGATTTTACTATTAAATATTTTGCCAAAAAGCGCAATGAAATTACTGATAAGGTACTAAACGTTAAATCACGCGGCTTCATACTTCGAATACCTGTTCAGATGCGCGGCAATGTACGAAATGATATCTTCCGCGCTTTTACTCCTTACTATATAAGGGCGTAATTCTGTAGCTTTTGGCAGACCCACAATATACTTCACCGCATGTTTTCGAAAAAGTACTACCCCAATAGCATGGCCGTAATATTCTTTCATACAATCCAAGTGATACCGGATCATTTCAATTTTCTCGCTACCCGAAATATTTTCTCTGTCTTTATATCGGAAAATCCATGGATGCCCGATTGCCGCCCTTCCAATCATTACCCCGTCACATGCCGTACGTTTTTTTATTTCTGCTATGTCTGCAACAGACCGCACGTCTCCATTCGCAATTACTGGAATTTTTACCGACTGTTTTACTTCAGCAATCGCATCCCAATCGGCGGCGCCTGAAAAATACTGAGACCTTGTACGGCCATGTACCGCAATGAGAGACGCTCCGTTTTCTTCCAGTATTCTGGCCACTTCAATATAATTTCGTGTTTTGTGATCCCACCCAAGACGAATTTTTCCAGTCACAGGTACTGATAAAGACCCGGTAAGATTATTAAACATTTTTGAGATCTTTGATGGATGTTTAAGCATCCCAGCCCCAGCACCCTTTCCGGCAATATCCGATACCGAACATCCCATATTGATATCAATAATATCAGGCCCCAATTGCTCTATTTTCTTACAGGCCTCTGTAATCTGGCATTCATCATTGCCAACCACCTGGAAGGTAACAGGCCGTTCTTCCTCTTTAAAATCAAGCAATTTAAACGTCTTTTTATTATTCCACACTATGCCAGAC
>JACFNM010000696.1 GCA_019454915.1 Chitinophagaceae bacterium | reverse complement strand
TATACTCTCAAAATAAGACGATGTTACGTCAATGATGGATCATTTATCAAACCAGGGGTATGAAATTTAAAGCCGTTTGAAAAAACGACAGTTCAAGCCGATATAAGGCTTCCCACAACAACTTCTCTGACAGTAGTTCCATCATACCATTAAAAAGGACAGGCCTTATTGCCAAAAAAAAGTTTCTCAGAAAACTCATATTAAACAGAAAGCCGCCGTTACCGGCGGCCTTCCATTTGCGGCTGCAACACGTTCTCAATAAGAACCGAGGAGGCGTGCTGCAGCCTTAGACGTGTAACTACTATCCATTTTACAACACCACCTCCTCTTCTTAAGGATAGCGAGATTATGTTGGGAGAGGTCATAACAATTGCCCTGCATCCCATGCAGTAATTATCCATAATTACGGCTTACTGTCAAGCCAATAGAGGTTAAAGATATGTTAGAAAACCCCGTCCCAACAGATCTGTAAACAATTGCCTCAGGGAACCATGTGATGGACAAACCGCCAGGAGTTATCCGGCTGCTGCAGAACCTCAGAAGATGCTCCAACCACTTCGAACCAGGTATGGCCGGGCTTGAGAGGAAACGGCGTACCATCTGCCTGCAGCAGGGTGAGAACCGTATCTTTGGCTGCGCGCTTCCAGGTAGCGGTAAATAGCTGCCCATCTCTGGCCACATAAGCTGCTCCAGTGTTTCCCGGATACGTTTTACCATCGCATCCAGTATAAGACCCGATCAACGCGCTGTCCATAATAATCTCCACCACCTCGGCGTCTTCTTTCTTGACATAGTATTGGTGGGGAACGCACAAAGTGACCACATTTTCCGCGGCAATCATCTGATTGGTAATCCGGTCGGTCAGCGGCACATACACTTCATTGTTCCGGTTGATATCGTTCGCGTTATCGACATAGCGCAGGTAGTTGCCCGTGTCGGCGTTATAATCCCAGCGGTTGTATATCGCGCCAGAGTAGCGCAGGTAAACCCGCTCCGCCGGCGAACCGCCCAATGGGGCTGCCATTTTAAAGAACATCCCATCCAGGTTTTGGCGTGAGTTATCCACACCGCGCTTCACCAGATAATCGCGCATGGCGGATGTATCAGACACCAACAAATCCTGTCCATTCGGATCTGTGCGGCAGAGAGCCGGGCACGAATTGGTTGTTTCAAGGATCAACCGGCTGGCGAAATCAGAATCAATCAACCTAGTTTGAACATCAGGGTA
>JACFNM010000695.1 GCA_019454915.1 Chitinophagaceae bacterium | reverse complement strand
CTACAACTACAATAACTACGAAAGATTATATCTTATCGGTAGTAAAGGTTTTGCGGAATTAAGTCCTGCTTTTGGTTACGGACCCATCAAAGGAAGAACCCACCTGGGCCCCATAAACCAGCCGGTTATTACTCATCAAACCGCGCAAATGGATGGATTGGCCGATTGCATTTTGAATGGTACGCCCGATCCGGCAATGACGGGAGAAGAGGGTTTGAAAGATATGATCGTGATTGATGCGGTGTATGAATCTATCAGAAGAAACGGCGAGAGGATTCTGGTTGACCTGGGTCAGTATGGTAATCCAAATTTCTAAGGTAGTTCAGTTTAGCGGTTAGTACTCGGCAAGTTTTTGTACGAAATAAAAAGCCGGCCAGGAATCTTCCTAACCGGCTAAACCACCTTTTCGCAGCCATAAACTAATCTATAGTTTTCTGATCTTAATGTTTTTGTACCATACTTCGTTGCCGTGATCCTGCAGCACAATATGTCCCGACTTGAATTTAGCGAAATCCGGCATGTTTTTAAACTTGCTACCGGCTACCAGTTTATTCCAATTGTCGTCCCATAACGTAGTAGACATCACTTTTGATCCATTTTGCCAAAAATCGAGGTGCGCATCCTTCAGCCTGATGGAGATGGAATTCCATTCACCCGCCGGTTTTACATTCTCCGGAGAACTGGTAATCAGATCGTAAAGATCTCCTGCACGGTGTTTAATTATCTTGGCATCGGGGTGTCCGTTATTATCCAGTACCTGCATCTCTGGCCCCGTATGGTAGGGACGTTCAAACTGCGGACCTTCCTGTACCAGAAACATAACGCCACTATTTCCGTTCAGCGATATTTTCCAGTCAAGCTTCAATTCAAAATCACCGAATACTTCCCGGGTTGTTGCATCACCACCGTCGTCTTTCCCTTTTATCTTACCTAAATGCAGCGTGCCATTGTCCACGTCCCACGCCTTTCCAAGTTCCGGCTTATTAAATGAATGCCAGCCATCAGTCGTTTTTCCGTCAAACAACAATTGCCAGCCCTGCTTTTTTTCCTTTTTTGTCAGTGTATTATCGCCGCTCTGCGCAAAGGCAGTATTGAAAACAACGGTTGCGGCCAACAATCCACAAATAAGGATTGATATCTTCCAGCCTTTCATCATCATTATTTAACGGTAAGAATATACTTTACCATTGCCTCCACGTCATCATGCGCCAACGTTGGGTGAGGCGACA
>JACFNM010000132.1:3417-10168 GCA_019454915.1 Chitinophagaceae bacterium | reverse complement strand
CAGGGAATGCAGGTTTTGCTGAGTAGATTTATCAAATACGTTTCCTATAGATTTTAATACAGAGTCCAGCGTTTCCAAAGTTGCATAAATTTTAACCATGGCGGGATCAAGACTGCTCTTGACCTGGTCAATCAAATCCATGCTGCTTTTGGCGGTGATGGTATCTCCGTTTTTCAGATAAGTTGCGGCATCACCCATCTCCACTTCCAAAGTGGTATTTCCGAGCAGGCTGCCGGCGATCTGGATAATGGAATTATCAGGTATCCGGATATCTTTGTTTAAATTCAATGTCACAAGAATACCGCTAAGATCCTTATCCGTCTCCCGCATCTGATACACTTTTCCAACCTGCAATCCGTTGATCATAACTGCATTTGAAACAGAGAGTCCTTTTACCGAATGAAAAACGGTGTAAACCCTGAAGTTTTTTTCAAAAATCGGTTTTCCTTTTAGGAAATTGAAACCCAGTATGAGCAAGGTAATAGCTATCGCGGTTAATGCACCAACTTTAGTTTCATTCGATATTTTCATCCTAAAATTTTTATAATTAGCCCGGATGTAAGAGATGAACGATTTTGACCTTTCACTTATTATTCAAAATCAATACTTTCGCTGCAAAAATAGGGGATTCAGCGGTTGTGCAAAGAAATTGATTGCAAATAGGTCTTTCCTGTTTTTTCGAATGCGGGGTTCAGGTGATTAGAAGATTGTCCTTAATTATTCTGACTTTCCAACGCAGAGACCACCGTACCGTTTCTAAGGTTATCGAGTGAAGTCTTAAAGTTCACAATTGCTCTAACGATGGATTGGGTTACTTCTTCCTGTCCTTTTTCACTGTTCAAATAGTCCTCTTCTTCCTTATTGGTAATAAACCCGGTTTCGATCAAAACCGCGGGCATATTAGTGGCCTGTAGTACCCAAATCCCTTTTTCATTACGCTGCAATACTCCATCACTTTTTCTGCCATTATTGACAAATTCACTTTCTATCATGGATGCCAGACGAACGCTGTTCTTAAAATATTTTTGCACCCATAAACGGCTTGCAATTGCTCCTTCCGGCGTAGATGGGTCAGGTGCATCTGTGAGTTCGCCTTCCGATTCGAATCGTTCCGACACCGCGTCTGCTTTGTGCGTATCCCGGTCTGCTGCCCACACGTATGTTCCGGTGCCGTAACGCGGATTGGGAGTAGTCCATCTTTTATAAACGGGTACCTTTTTAGTATGCTTCTTTCTGTTGTTGCCTTTACCCGTATAATAAGTTCTTGTCCGATATCCCGTCACCTTTGAATGCCGGATGGGGGGCGCTGCATTCACATGAATACAAATAAAAAGATCACCCTTGTTTTCATTGGCAAAAGCTGCTTTATCTCGTACCGATTGAGTGGTGTCAGTTGTTCTGGTTTGGATAATTTTCGTGTCCGGTAACTCCTGCTGAAGTAAGGCACCCACTTTTAATGCAAGTTGCAACGTTAACTGTGCTTCAGTTGAGTAAGCGCCTTTAGCGCCTTGATCGGCGCCGCCATGCCCCGCATCCACGATAATGGTCCTGATCCTGCTTTGTGATTGAGAGAATGAAAAATGAAAAAGTAAGAGATTAAAAATTAAAAAGGATACAGCGATAGTCTTTTTCTTCATGCCCTTGTTAAAATTTAATTGGGTTTAGTAATTTCTATATCAGTCTTCACGTTTTCTTACCTGTAATATGGCTATTTTTGCTGCCCCGGTATATGTATGAAAAATAAACATCGCAAATTTAAGCGAAATTACATATTCACTTACACCTTACTGCTGCTTGGTACTGCAATAATGCAATTTGGACAGGCAAATATTGTGTATCGTTTAACTTTTGACTATAATTTAACACTAACCGGCGACACCATCCCCGCGATAACAGATACACTTCCGATACATAGAACGGATTCACTTACCGGAAATATTGTTCCCGATTCGATAAAGACCGACTCCATCGCAAAAATAAAAGTGGATACTTTCCATGTGAAAATGTCCAAAGACTCAATTGATGCCCCCGTTCAATACGAAGCCAAAGATTCTATGGTACTGGATGTGTCGGCAAAAAAACTGTATCTCTATGGCGAAACAAAGGTTCAATACAAAGACATTGACCTGAAAGCGCCTGAAATCGTGTTCGACCAGGAAACGAATATCGTAAAAGCGAAGATGCAACTGGATACTGCCGGTAAAGTGATAGGCCAGGCCAGTCTGGTGCAGGGAGATATCACCACGGTCAGCGACAGCCTGGAGTTTAATTTCAAAACACAAAAGGGGCTCACACACAGCAGCTATTTTCAGCAAAGTGAATTGTATAACTTTGCCCAGGTAGTGAAGAAAGTGGATGCCAGGACCATCTATGCCTATAAAGGACGGTTTACCACCTGTAATTATGATACACCGCATTTCGCATTCCGGTCGAAAAAAATTAAATACATCACACAAAAAATGGCGGTGACCGGGCCGGTTGGCGTGGAGTTTGAAAATGTTCCGGTACTGCCCGTGGTGCTTCCCTTCGGATTGTTTCCTCTTCAGCAGGGAAGGCATTCCGGATTTTTGCCGCCCCAGTTTACGGTTACGGATCGGCTCGGATTGGGGCTGGAAGGCTTGGGATATTATAAAGTTATTAGCGATAACTTTGATATTACCACGCGTGCGGATATCTATTCATACGGAAGCTGGCGCGTGAACTTCACACCCACCTACCGGGTAAGGTACCGGTATAACGGCTCCCTCAATTTCAGCTATCAAAACACCCACCAGGGCTTTAAAGGAGACGCCGATTACGCTAAGAATAAAAGCTTTCACATAACATGGAGCCACCGCATGGATAGTAAGGCCAGACCGGGGGTTAATTTCTCGGCCAGTGTAAATGCGGGTTCAAGTTCTTACACGAAATTTTTACCGAGTAACGTCATCATTGACCAGAGCAATGGGGCAGGAGGGAGTTATAGTCAACCGCAGAGTTTTGCCAACCAGTTGAGTTCTTCCATATCCTACCAAAAATCCTGGATTGGGAAACCCTATAACCTCTCGATAAACCTGAACCACAACCAAAACAACAATACCAGTGTCGTCAACCTGAATCTGCCGGACATCAATTTCAACGTAAATACCCTATATCCGTTTCAGCCTCTGGAAATGGCCGGTTCGGGAAAATGGTACTATAAACTGGGGATTGGATATACAGGAAGCGCCCGTGGCATGACCTCTTTTGTAGACACCACCTTCACCTTTAAACAGATGATTGATACCTTCCAGTGGGGCGCTCAGCATAATATTCCTATTTCCCTTGCATTGCCACAATTGGGAGCCATTCAAATATCACCCGGCTTTGGTTTCCAGGAAAGATGGTACTCCCAGCGACTGTTCAGAACCTGGAATGATCAAACAAAAAAGGTGGATAGTACGATTAGTAAAGGATTTTATACCGCCCGGGATATCTCCATGTCCGTGTCATTCAGTACCGCTATGTACGGAACCCTGAACATGAAAAATAAAGACGCAAGAATACAGGCAATCCGTCACGTGATGAGACCGCAAATGAGCGTAGGGTATAAGCCCGATTTATCCAAGACTTATTATTTGAATACCCAAACCGACACCAGTGGGCGAAAGCGAATGCTATCCCAATACGATGGAGGCGTATATGGTTCTTTTGGTTATGGAGAATCCGGAAGTATAGGATTTGGTATAGATAATTTTGTAGAAATGAAAGTCAGAGAGAAACCCGACAGCACAAGAGAACAGGAGGGCGATGGGCTGAAAAAGGTGAAATTAATTGATGGATTCGGAATTTCGGGCAGCTATAATTTATTAGCCGATTCTTTCAAACTCTCCACCTTTAGTGTTTACGCCAGAAGCACACTTTTTGATAAAATAAATATCACTGCCAGCACAGCGATTGACCCTTATGTTGTAGACACGCTTGGCTTCCGTATCAACAAATATGCGTGGCAGGATGGAAAATTTTCTCTCGGGAGAATTACCAATGGAAGTCTTTCCGTTTCCACCAGTTTTAAAAGCAAAGAAAAGAATAAGGATAAAAAGGAAGACGACAGGCAGCAATATGATAATTATGATAACCTGACTGCCGATGAAATGGACGCCCAAATGGATTATATCCGCCGAAATCCTTCTGAATTTGTGGATTTCAATATCCCCTGGTCGGTGAATCTTTCTTATTCATTAAGTTTCAGTAAGATCCTCAGAAGAGACTATAGTGGCTTCGACACCAGATTCACCTCCAGTATGCAGTTTAACGGCGATTTCAGCCTGACGGAAAAATGGAAAATTGGCGCGAATGGTTATTTCGATTTCCAAACGCTGAAAATTCCTTCCTTTTCGATGTTCGTATCAAGAGATATGCATTGCTGGCAGATGTCGATCAATGTTACACCTTTTGGATTATGGCGCTCGTTTAATATTTCTCTCAATCCGAAATCGGGAATGCTTCGTGATCTGAGAATTAACCGAACCCGTACTTTCAGGAATAATTAGCTTCATTGTTTTTGTAATAATCATACATTATTCTGAAAATTTTTTCCTTTAACTGTGCTGCAGTCATTCCCGGCTCAACCAAAACGGGCTCAAGAAAATCCATGTGAATAGTTGCCGGCCATAAAAAAAAGGGTTTACTACTGCCCGGTAATACTTTTTTTGTGTTAAAAATTAAGGCCGGTATAATGGGTTTACCGGTTTCCACCGCCAACTTGAATGCACCGTCATGAAAAGACTTTAAAGGCTCTCCCGTTTTATTGCGGGATCCCTCCGGGTAAATACACATGTGAAGCCCCTGCCGCAGTACGGCCTTCATTTTTCCGTAACTTTCTTTACGGCTCCGTTCACTTTTGCGATCCACTAACACCGAACCTCTTGAATAGATCAGTCCGAAAAGGGGAATTTTGGCTAATTCGGCCTTGGCTATCGTCTTATTGGGTCCCGGGATTTGAGGTGTTGAAAGTGGGATATCCATATAGGAGTTATGGTTACTGACTACTATATAATTCTGCTTTTTAATAAAATATGATTTCCCTTTTACAACGAGTCTGCATCCCAGCATTAGCAGAAAGAATTCCATCCAGGTTTTAGACATCCGCCGGAAGATTTCGGTTCCGAGAGGCTCTTTAATATAATTGGTCAGCCAGATAGGGATCACCATGATCAGCAAGGTTGAAACAAACACTGTAGCGCCCCAAAAAGCCCAGATGCGTCCCGCAATATTTTTTATCATCGTTTCAATAAATTCTCGTTATAAAAATCTGAGGTAAAAGTATCAAGATTTACACAATCCGGAACTCTCCGATAGAAAAGAAAGCCGGGCTGCCCCGGTCAAAGGCTCCAGTCAATCGGGTCTTTACCCTCCTGTACCAATAGAGCGTTGGTTTTTGAAAAGTGCTTACATCCGAAAAAACCTTTGTTTACCGAAAAGGGAGAAGGATGTGCGGCCTTGAGTACGAAGTGCTTATTTCCGTCTATCAGCGCCTGCTTCTCTTTAGCATGATTTCCCCAAAGCAAAAAAACAATACCTGATTTCATTTCAGAAATTTTCTTAATCACTGCATCCGTAAAAACAGTCCACCCAATGGTTGAATGACTCGCCGGCTCATTGGCACGAACGGTGAGGGCGGTATTCAACAGCAGAACACCCTGTTTAGCCCAATGGGTAAGATTGCCTTTGTTTACCGGCATGGTGAGACCGATATCCGCTTCAATTTCTTTGAAGATATTGATAAGTGAGGGTGGGGGAGGAACCCCATCCTGCACAGAGAAGCATAATCCATGCGCCTGCCCCGGGCCATGATAGGGATCCTGACCGAGTAAGACCACCTTCAGTTTGTCGAACGGGGTTTGGTCAAAGGCGTTGAAAATAAGCGGGCCGGGAGGGTAAATCGTTTTACCCGCCATCTTTTCGATTTTTAAAAACAATGCCATTTGTTCAAAATAAGGCTGTTCAAATTCACTTTTCAACATCGCTTTCCAGCTTTCTTCAATCCTGACTTCCATATCCTGTTAATTGAGTTTGGCTACAAACTAAAAAAAATTATCTTTGCCAGCCTAATATAAAAACAGGAATGGTCCGGTAGCTCAGTTGGATACCTGCCTGCCGGCAGGCAGGGAGCATCAGCCTTGTAGGTGGATTATGTGTGATGGAGATTATCATCAGGAGATTGAAGGGAAGGGATGGGATGGGATGGGATGAAGAAAACCAGAAACCAAAATGAAAAACATATGTTCTTTGTATATGTTCTCAGGAGCCAAAAAGACGGTCGTTTTTATGTAGGTTTGACGGACGATGTTACCAGAAGATTGAAAGAACATAATAGTGGGAAGACAAAATCTACTAAGGGGTTCATACCCTGGGAGTTGTTATTTTTTGAGACCTTTGTAACGAGGATTGAGGCAAGAAACAGAGAGAAATATTTAAAATCCGGTGTCGGAAAAGAGTATGTTAAATCTTATTGGTCCGGTAGCTCAGTTGGATAGAGCATCAGCCTTCTAAGCTGAGGGTCATTGGTTCGAATCCAATCCGGATCACCTTTAAAGAGGGGAAGGCGTTTTTCGCTTTACCCCTTTTTTATTTGTTTGTGTTTTGATAATAGTAGATTTTCGGTAGCTCAGTTGGATACCTGCCTGCCGGCAGGCAGGGAGCATCAGCCTTCTAACCTGCCTGACGGCAGGCAGGGCTGAGGGTCATTGGTTCGAATCCAATCCGGATCACCTTTAAAGAGGGGAAGGCG
>JACFNM010000132.1:0-3317 GCA_019454915.1 Chitinophagaceae bacterium | reverse complement strand
CAGTTGGATACCTGCCTGCCGGCAGGCAGGGAGCATCAGCCTTCTAACCTGCCTGCCGGCAGGCAGGGCTGAGGGTCATTGGTTCGAATCCAATCCGGATCACTTTAAAGGGGGTAACGCGGTTTTGCATTATCCCTTTTTTATTGCCCATATTTTCCAGGATCATTGAAATCCGAAAATATTGTCCTCCCGAATCGCTTACACGAAATAAAGGTGTTCCATAAAAATTTATTATTTTGATATAGTAAAATAATATTTTTACTATAGTATTTATTTTATTTAAAACAAATAAATTATTATATTTATTTTATAAAATAATTGATAAAAATATTATTTATTTAAAATTTTAATATTATTTTTACGTTGTTCATTAATTATGAAAAAAAAACGGAAAGCCGGTGGAGGAAGGAAAAAGTTGCCGCCTGAATTACTGAAGCAGGCTGTTACGCTTTTTATTGAACAGAAGTATATTGATGCCGCCGGCGGACTGGAGCCATTAAAAGAGTATCTGTACCAGCAATCCATATCTTTGAAGCCACCAGATAGTCATTCCCCTTAATGAACCCCGACGCCTTTTCGGGGTTTTTTTATCCCTTTTTTTGATAGTTTACCGAAATGGGACCAATGAATTGAAGATAGTCACAGCACTTAGGCCACGTTTTTCCGCACCAATGTCTGCAAATTTGAATTTTCCCACAATTGTGATGAAGAGATGGAAGACTGTGTTTTGATGGCTTTCTTAAACAAATGCCTTTTCTTCAGGACGTTCCGGTGGCAATCCTGGAAGGACAACAGAAAAACCTGGTTTGGACGTTCCGGTGTTCCGCCCAGACCTAAGATGATGAAGTGTCGTTCCTTCCTGATAAACGGATATTCAACGGGGTGAAAGCCATTTGCTATAAATCCTGCGCGGAAAAGACATTCAACCGTAAATTCCAGACCCGTGGTAATATCCTGAAATGTGAATAATTGATGAAAGTGTTCACCTTCCAAAATATTGGTTAAAGGGAACTTTCCTTCGGGAAGAAGGACTTTCCGGGCAAATTCGGAAAACTGGCCATTGTTACCGTTTATTTCCGGAATATAGCAGCTTTTGAAACTTTCGGGCGGAATGATTGTCACCATAGATGCGGATTACTTAAAATGATTATAACCTTTTCGGTAAGTCTTTTATTGCATGTTTTCATATAATTAGCCGGAGTTTTTACCATGAGTCCTTTATCATTTGTTAGTTGGAGAAAATTCGGCAGGCGATAAAAAAGCCGGAAATTTTCATCTCCAATAAAAACTAATATTTTTCCTATAATTTATATTATGTTAAATAGAATTTTTCTTTTTACGCACTTAATATTCTCATTCCGGCTATTTCTTACGCCGCCAGAAAACGAAGAAGTCGCGCTAAGCAGAAACTGAAAATAAAACAATTCCGCCTTCTATTTAACACAGTTTTTCGTGAAGGAAAGCCTAAATACTATGGCGGATACAGCGTACCACACGCCAATAGTGTCTTTGGGGCAAAAAAACAGGGAGAATTGTGCACTCTCCCCGCCCGCATTATTTTTTTTTAAAGCGTTCTTATTTGCTGTCTGCTTCATCATACTTTTTCTGATAGAAATCGGTTTTCGCTTTATCCCCCTTTCTATCATAGCAATAGGCTAAGTTATTACAAGCCGACTTATACTCCGATTTCTCTGACAACTTCAAATTTGACTTGTTTTCGTATTCCTTAAATACTACTTCAAAAGGAGGAATAGCCTTGTCGCAAAGTTCAATGACCTGCGCCTTCAGTTCTTCTTTCTTTTTCAGGTCTTCAGGAGATTTTCCCTTGATTTTATTAGCATCTTCCTCTATAAACAATGCCTGATTAAAATAGTGCTTTGCCAGGTTTAAATTCACTTCTAATGCGTCTGGTCTGAGCTCTAACGCCTGTTTGTACAGTCCTTCTATTTTTTTAATCCGCTCGGAATAATCAGCAGGACGCGCGCTCACGTCACTCACGTGGGTTTCATTAAACAATTCATTAGCGTAATCTACGATCATTTCAAAGTTTTCGGGATTGGCGGCTATCAGTTGTTCATATTTGGCATAGATGGCTTTTTTATCGCCCTTGCTGCGCAAATAATCAAACTCCACTAAGGGAAGATAATCATCCTTGGGATACAGTTCCATACCCAGGTCTACATATTTCTTTATATTGGCTTCGTCTTTCCTATCCAAATAATATTTTGCCAGAAAACGATACGGAGTAACATATTCCGGTTTATTAGCAATTTTTGCTTCCGCCAGTTTTTGAAACAAAGCAGCCGCTTCATCTTCCTTCTTGGCGTTCATAGCCGCCAATGCCGTATAATAAGTAAGTGTGGTATCCAGTTTATACAGACCCCATCCCTGGTCGAAAATATAGCTGCCTATTTCCCCTGATTTCTTAAAATTAGCGAGCGCGTCCTCATACTTCTCTGAATTATACTGGCTGGCGGCTGCATCAAAATAACTGCCATACAAATCGTATACCGGCTTATAACTGTCTAAGGTCATCAGCGTAGTAGTCTTTGTCTTGTCAATCTCCTGTGCTTTTTTTATCGCATCAAACGCTTCTGCCCTGCCATCGGTTACTAATGACTTAGATTGATCACTGGCGGCAATGGCTCCGTAAATCTTCGCTTTGGTGTACCATACTTCCGCATTTTTTTGATTTTTGGGTTGTGTCAAAAGTGCATCAATTCCCTCTTTCGCCTGGTCGAGTTTGTTGTCTGTAAGCAGATTTTTTACCTTGTTTAGGTTTTGTGCCGCTATTCCTAATGTCCACCCCGCCATGAGGGCAATGAGCATTATCTGTTTCATATGTGTTGTTGGTTTAAAAATTGGTACTAATTTACAAATTATGCGATTGTTTCCACGTCTTTTTATTCTTCTGCTGACTTCTCGCCGGAATCTTCACCGCCTCCGGATTCTTCCTCTCCCACGTCCTCTGAATTTTTTCCGTTTTCATAACTTGCCAGTTTTGTGATGGCGGCAATGGCGTCATCGTCATCCAGCCTAATCAATTTCACACCCTGTGTGGCCCTGCCCTGTCTGCTCACCTGTGACACCGCCATACGGATGGTGATACCCGAACGGCAGGTTATCATTAGATCTTCTTCTTCCTCCACTGCCAGGATACCAACTAACTGACCCGTCTTTTCAGTAACATGAATAGTTTTCACTCCTTTTCCGCCGCGGTTGGTTATCCGGTAAACTTCTTCGCCGGTTTCATCGGTGATGAAGGTCCGCTTTCCGAAGCCTTTTTCACTCACAACCAATACCGTTTTTGAGTGATC
>JACFNM010000694.1 GCA_019454915.1 Chitinophagaceae bacterium | reverse complement strand
GATTGTAAAATGTATGGCGGAACAACCGTGCTGCTGGTCGCCGGAGTAGTCAACGATCAAATCAGCTATGCGGATGCTTACAAGCGCACCCAGGAAGAAATCAGAAAACTGATTCCCCACGCTGAAAAAACGGGTATAAAAATAGCTATCGAAAATGTATGGAATAATTTCCTGATCAGTCCTTTAGAGGCCGCGAGGTATGTGGATGAAATCAATCATCCGCTGGTGGGCTGGTATTTTGATATCGGTAATATTCTTCGTTATGGATGGCCCGAGCAATGGATCGAGATACTGAATAAACGCATCATGAAACTGGATGTGAAGGAGTACAGCCGTAAGAAGCAAAACGATGAAGGCTTGTGGAAAGGATTTGATGTGGAATTGACAGAGGGAGATAATAATTGGCCGGTAATCGTTCAGGCGCTCGAAAAAATTGGTTACAACGGTTGGGCATCCGCAGAAGTGCCGGGAGGCGGAAGAGAACGATTGAAAGTAGTGATAGACGGGATGAATAAGATATTCGGATAGAAGAATTTTCGATTCAGGATTCGTATTCAGGCGCCGGGATTTAAGACAATGGTTTTAAAATCTAAAACCACTAATGGAAGAATAAGTAACCCACGCCAATGGCGGTTACCACCCCGGCCAAATCGGCCAATAACATAACCGGTATGGCATAGCGCGTATTTTTTATAGAGACTGCGCCGAAGTAAACGGCCACTACATAAAAAGTAGTGTCGCTGGTTCCCTGGAATATACTGGACAACCTGCCGACAAATGAATCCGCACCGTAGGTATTCATGGCATCTACCATCATGCCCCTGGCGCCCGCACCGCTAAGCGGCTTCATGAAGGCCGTGGGAAGCGCTTCAACGAAATCGGTATTGACTCCAACCCAGGTAAAGAAAAGACGAAAGCCTTCCGTCACGTACCCGAAAATACCGGAATTACGTAATACACTTATCGCCACCAGCATGGCTATCAGATACGGAATGATGCGTACCGCAATTTCAAAACCGCTTTTAGCGCCCTCTACGAAAGCTTCAAACATATTGACCTTTTTCCGCCATCCTCCTAAAAGAAAGGCCAGAAAAATAAGCAGTATGATTCCGCTGCTCAGATTGGAAGAGAACAGTTCCAACTCCTTTTGTTCCAGTGTGGTAAGATACCAGACCAAAGCAGCGATCACGGCGGAAATACCGCCTATCCACGCAATGATTACCGGTTGAAAC
>JACFNM010000693.1 GCA_019454915.1 Chitinophagaceae bacterium | reverse complement strand
ATTTTCATTCCGGGCTGAGGAACGAAAATTTTATCCTTTTGATCCCCAAAATTATCTCTCATCAAAGCTAGGTCTGAAAGAGGAATTTTAGCCTCTACTGCATATCCCGAAGGAAAGGTTTCAAACCAACCATAATTAGCACCCGGCGAGAGTATATTATTAATAAGCATCGTATTATTGCCGCTGCTTAAAGAATACTTATTAAACCGAAGTTGATAATCAGGGAAATCGCCTCTTTGATAGCTATCATGCTGCAAGCCAAGAAGATTATATAATCCGATCATCAATTCAGGCGAATCATTTTCATAAGAATTAAAAGCCGCATCAGGGAAGACAAGATCATCTTCAATATCAAAGGCGACATATAAATATTTATCATCAACAGCAATTCTGGCTTCGGCTGAAAGATCATTATCATTATCAATCTGAAAAGGAGGCAATGTGAAACCGGTATTATTACTTAGTTTTATTTCAATCGGTTGATAAGCACCCCATTCGAAGAGGTTGCCATCTGCATTGAAATCAGTAGGCGGATTGAGTGAGATAACTCCTATCCCTTTTGCCATATTTGTGATAGAATTAGCAAATGCGAGAGGTCCTGCGTTACCCGATAAATCAACGCATCGGATACCATAATAATAAGTAACATTGGCATCAACTTTCGGTGAACGTAAATAGTGGATTGCGTTGCCAACATTCTCATAATAGAATCCGATCAATTCAACACCCTGATCGGATGGCGAATTAAATGCGCTATGTGAACCATAAATAAAATACATTTCACCCGAATCTTCATTGGTTACATCATCCCAAGTGAAAGTATTAGAATATGTGGAAGCATTTACGGTGAAATTACCCGGTGCATCCGGGACTTCAGTATCAAGTGCCTGACCACCCTGCTGAAGTAAATCGAAGAAAATCGTACCGCTAAATAATTCTCCTTTTGGACCAGAGGAAGTTCCGCCGGCAGCAAGTTCAATTCCATAGCTTTTTATTTTATCATAATTAAAAACATTATCACCACGTTCCCCGCCGAAATATTGAGCGAATCCATCCGAAGGAAGAATATAACCACCAAATGGAGCGGTAACAACTCCTTGTTTAAGTGGTAATACATATCGAGTCCAACCCGTTGCTTGGGATAGATTTATGGGTAATCTTATACGCCAAGTTTCATCCACACCCGTATTATCTTCAACAATATAAAAATTCAGGTCTAATCGTTCGGTATTT
>JACFNM010000131.1 GCA_019454915.1 Chitinophagaceae bacterium | reverse complement strand
GATAAAGACAATATCCTTTATTTTGTTGGAATCAATGGAATCAATTACTGGCAGCCGGAAACGTTTTCCGCTCCCTATGAATCTTTTGAAGCCTACATCAGCAGGGTTCGGATAGCCGATAAGGACTATTCCCGCTACACCCTGGATTCCATCAAACCGCTTCCCTATTCCGACAGAACCCTGGAGGTGACTTTTTCAGCCGTGTATTTTAATAATCCTGAAAAAGTTAAATACAGGTATAAGCTGATTGGCAGAGATACGGAATGGAAAGAAATTGACGGAGGGAATAAGGTTAGTTTTTCCGCTTTGTTACCGGGAGATTATGTATTGGAAATGCAGGCGAGTCTCAATCAGGTGGATTGGAAAAATGCAAGCAATGGGCTTAAATTCCGGGTACTGTCTCCCTTCTGGTTGTCGTGGTGGTTTATTATGCTGGGGTTACTTCTGGCCATTATTATTATAGCAGGCCTGCTCATCAACCACAAATGGCGGATAAAGCTGCACAAAGAGGAATTGGATACTGCCCATGCCATCAACTATTTTGCTTCTGACATATACCAGTCGTTGGATGAAGCGGAGATGCTTCCCGGCATCGTCAGGAATTGTATCAACAGGCTACACTTTAATAATTGTGTCATTTTTAAAAAGGATTCTGACACGGAGGAGGTTGAAGAAGTTGCATCCTTTTTACCGTGTAATGACGTGAAGAAACTTTACCCGGACTTTGACGGGTATCAATTAGCTCTTAATGCAATTCGGAAGGGCAGGTCAGAAATGCGAAGTATGGGATTTGGGCGCATACCTGGACGCCGGCAGAACGAACGGTTGTTATCCGAAATTGCTGTGCCGGTTTTTATAGACGATTATGTGTGGGGCGCTATATATGGAAGTCATGCAAAGCGGAATTTTTTTAAACCCAAGCATTTGTCTGTATTGGCGGCTATCGCTTCCTTATGCGCTAACAAAATCATAAAGACCAGGGCCGAAAGCGAAAAGCTGATAGCGGAATTAACTATTAAAGAAACCAAGCAAAAGTTAGAAGAAACAAAAATGCAGGCATTGAGGGCCCAGATGAATCCTCATTTTATTTTTAATTGCCTCAATTCTATAAATCGCTATATTGTAAAAAGTGATCCGGTAACGGCATCTCTTTATCTGACCAGGTTTGCAAGACTTATCAGGCTCATTTTGGATAATTCAAATTCTAAATCAATAACCTTGGCCCGTGAGTTGGAAGCGCTGAAATTGTATATGGAAATGGAAGGAATCAGGTTTGAAAAAAAGATAGAATGTGATATCCGGTTTTCCGATGACGTGTATCCTGAAAGTGTCTATGTTCCTCCGTTAATTATTCAGCCCTATGTGGAAAATGCTATCTGGCATGGATTGTTACATCGAGAATCAGGTGGTTATTTGACTATTTCCATTAGCTGGGGCGAGGAGGGCGTTTTACAATGCATTATAGAAGACAATGGAGTGGGGAGAAAGAAGGCGGATGAATTAAAGAACGGAGAAACATTAAATAAAAAATCTCTGGGGATGAAACTGACGGAAAACAGGTTGAGACTGATGAGTAAACCCTCTCAACCGGACAGCCTTGTTGAAATTGAAGATTTGGAAGACGACCGGGGAGAAGGGCTGGGCACTAAAGTTACCCTGCATATTCCTGTTAACGAACCCTAAAACCCTGATTATGTTAAAATGTATTTTAGTAGACGATGAAATCAATTCCCTGGAAATGATGGAATGGTTACTGAAAACCTATTGTCCGGAGGTGGAAATCCTCGCCTTATGTAACTCGGCAAAGGAAGGCATTGACGCGATTAACCGGCTTGATCCTGAGATTGTTTTTCTGGACATCAATATGCCGGAAATGAATGGTTTTGATATGCTGGAGCAGGTTAGAAACCATTCGTTTGAGATTGTATTTTGTACGGCTCATGATCAGTTTGCCATTAAGGCTTTCAAATTTGCGGCTATCAACTACCTCTTAAAGCCGGTAGATCCCGATGATTTGAAAACTACTATCCAGCGTATAGCAGAAAAGAGGATAAATATTAGTGAGGATCAATATTCGCTTTTAATGCAAAAGCTTAACCGGTCTTCTAAATCGGCTCCTAATCGTATAGCGCTGACAACGAACGAGGGACTGATCTTTGTGGAAACCAGGGATATTGTGTACTGCAAGGCGGAGAGTAATTATACCACTGTTATCCTGTCCGATAACAAAAAAATTACGGTATCCAGGGTGTTGAAAGAATTGGACGAAGTACTGAGTGGTCCGGAGTTTTTCCGGGTTCACAGCTCCTTTCTTATCGGCATCAACCATGTAAAAAAATTCATCCGGGGAGAAGGTGGGCATCTTGTTATGGATAATGGGGATAGCATAACCGTATCGCGTAGCAGGAAGCAGGAATTCATGGAACTTTTTTCCAGATTTTGATGTATTTCAAAGGAATGGGTGACAGGTTAAAAGGAATTGTAATACGATTGCTAATTTTTTTTGTTTCGGACTTGAAAATAATAGTTGATTTCATGCAAAATACACGGCAAATCTTACTGAATACTAAAAAGGAATGCAAACGTTTCCGATTACCGGTTTGAGATTATAAATTTGAAACAGGTTTTTCATAGGATATTGGATTTTAAAAACGGGGTGCATTTTTATGCGGCCCCTTTTTTGCCTTTAAAGCGACCGGTATAGTTGATTGAAAAGCATTCTAAATGTTCCGTATGGTTGGGCACGAAAGGTGATTTGAGTGGCACATGCGTAAAATTTGCCTTTGCCCACAGGCATAGAAAAGGCAATAATGCCCTCCTTCAGATATCCTTGTCCCCAGGCCCATCCGCTTCTTAAGGGCTTATCTTCACCAAACCAGGCCAGCGGGCGCAGTCCTCCTGATACAGCGTCCGGATTTAGCCGGAACACATTTGATTGATTGAATACCATATCAGCCGTAGTGTCCATACCCCGGTTCTCCGGTTGATTAATATCAATGATTGCATTCAGGATACTGCCCGGTATGAAGTAATCATTCTGCGACAAAGACTTTGACTCGCCGGCGGCACTTCTGGTAGTTAAAGCATTTTGTACGGGAAGTTCCAGTAGGTAAGCGAGCGATGTGGCATTCCCAATCGTTAATACAACACCTCCCTGTTCAAGGAACTGTTTGATTTGGGGAACGGTTTTTTCTATAGTGATGTACCCGAGCCGGTTGCGGAACTCAGCCGGAATTTCTTCTGATTTCGGTTGAGTCCTTTTTAGTTCTGTCGTTCGGGTGGGCATCTGTGTATCAACAAAAAGCAGAATATCATATTTTTTGTTCAATCCCCCATTATCTATTTCTCCCGGATAAATGACCGAAAATGAATAGCCAAACCTCTCCAGCAGCCACCGTGCCCAGCCGGATGCGATGGCTCCGCCATATTGGTCGAAAAGAGCGATTCTTGCCGGTGATATTTTTGTTTTAGATGTGGGCACTTTTCCGGACGGATGAACAGTCAACCCCTTTTTTAGTGAGTGATTTTTCAAAAGTTCATAACCCTTTGCCGGTATATAAAAAGTACCCGCCTTAATCGAAGACTCATTTTTCGACACACGATATACCTCGATACCTTTTTTCAGTAATTCATTGACCGCAACAAAAGCCTCATTTTCTTCCGGGCTGATAAGGTACCCGGCACGGGAAGGGGTTAGTTTTACGCCCTGTATAGCTGTTTGTAGTTCCCCATAGGGTATCGTGATAAAAGGCCCCCGGAAATCGTTTAGTATCCGGTCAAACTGAATTCCCATTTGGTAGGCTAAGGTCCATCCGGCAGCGTCGTAGGGACGTATGGGAGGCCCTCCGGGATATTGAAAGTCGTTGGGATGATCCTGTGGTTCGAACATATCCAGGACATGAGGACGAAAAGCCTGGTCAGTTTTAATGATAAAAGAACCTGCCGGATAATCCTTCCCTTCGACAGAAAAGGCAGCCGTTGCTTTTTCTACGCGGATACCGGAGCTAATGAGTGCATTAACAAACTGGGTTGCTGTCCAAAAATCCTTTTGATTGGAAGGAATGACATAGCCTCTCGGATCACGGAAAGCGGGATTTTGATAAACTGAATCAAAATAAGCCGCCGGTATAGCATTATTAGTCGCTTTTGGGTTTCTTTGCGCAACAGATTTAACCGAATCAATAAGCCTGGGGGTGAGCGTCCAGTGATCCTTACTTCCGCGCTCAATGCTGTTTCTGCCCATCTTATAAATGTTGTAAAGCAGGTGATCTTTATTTCGAGAAGCGTAATCTAAAATCGCGTAATTGAGCGATACGGAATAATCAATTGCGTTTCTGAAATGCCATTTTTGAGGAATGACCGGATTGGGTGTGGCGCTATTGGGGGTTAGTCTGTTCGGAACCAGCGGAATTTCGGATGGAGCAGGGTTGCCGGTTATCTCCGTCAGTAAGCCAATGATATTGTGGAAATAGGCAGTTGTACGCAAACCGCCATTCCACCAGGTAGAGTACACCGAGCCGTTCATTCTGGTAAATCCGGGCTTGTTTTCTGCATTGAGCCGGTTAATCATGGCTACACCCAAAGCATCAATACCGGTAACGACCAGCGGGTCATAAGCGAAGTTGAAAGGATCGCGATAGGGAGGACCCGCTAATATGGTGCCGGCCGGGCCCGACTGATGATGGTTATATAAAATTTGAGGTATCCAGTCCACATATAACACGCGTGAGATATTTTTACTCTCACTCATATTATTGATGTAGAAGTCCCGGTTATTATCATGCCCGATATACTTCTGATACAAACGGGGTATATCCATTTTTCGTTTTGCCGGTTCGGCTTCGCGCATATACCAGTTTGCCACTAACTCCTGTCCATCGGGGTTCACCTGGGCGAGCAGGATAATGACATCATTTAATATTCGTTGTGTTTCGGCATCATTTCTACTGACTAACTGATAGAGTGTTTCGATTAACTGGTGGCTGCCCACGGTTTCCGTGGCATGTAGCCCGCCGTCAATCCAAACTACCGCTTTACCTTCCAATGACAATTGTCGCGCTTCATCTTCCGGGATGCCTTCCGCTCTCGCTAATTTCGTAGAGATGTCCTGATATTTTGAAAGATGAGATAAATTATCCGGGGAAGACACAATAACGATATACTGATTTCGTCCCTCTTCTGTTTTACCAATAGGTTGTAATTTGACCCGGTCGGATGCTTCGGCTATTTTATTGAAATAGGACTCCACCTGGGTGTAATTGGCTAACATATAATCATCGCCGATATTGAATCCGAAATGTTCCCGTGGCGATGGGATGGTTTGCGCGGGTGATGAAATGCTAAACAGCAGGCAAAGTAAGACAGAGACCGCCGCAATTTTTTTAATGACTATCATTGGCTGAATTATGCATGAATGATTGAAGCTAAGAAGAAATCTTCCCTGCTTCAAATCTCGGCAATAATTATTTCCCACGGGGATTTTCAAATATCATTCAACAAAAATTCCGGTTATCCTGGAAAAAGATTCATGCGAAGCTTAAGTCATTTATCTTGTATAGTTAGGAGCTTCCCGGGTTATTTCGATATCATGGGCATGACTCTCATTCATGCCGGCATTGGTTATACGGATAAATTGCGCCTTTTGTAGGGCAGCAATATTTGGCGCACCGCAATAGCCCATCCCCGACCGTAATCCACCGGTATATTGATATACGATTTCACTCAGATTTCCTTTAAATGCCACACGTCCTTCAATTCCTTCCGGTACGTATTTCTTAACATCGGCTTCCACATCCTGGAAGTAACGGTCGCCGCTTCCCTGGCCCATGGCCCCTAAAGAACCCATACCCCGGTATTGCTTGAATTTCCTGCCTTCGTAAATAATCGTTTCTCCGGGACTTTCTTCTGTTCCTGCGAAGATGCTCCCCATCATCACTACATTAGCGCCAGCGGCCAGGGCTTTTACCAGGTCTCCTGTATAGCGAATACCTCCGTCAGCTATCAAAGGTACGTTCATCTTATGGAGTACGGAGGCGGCTTCCATAATGGCGGTAATCTGAGGTACTCCTGCGCCTGCTACAATCCGGGTGGTGCAAATGGAGCCGGGCCCGATACCCACTTTAACAGCGTCTGCACCCGCCTCAGCAAGTGCTTTCGCTCCACTTGCCGTACCCACGTTGCCGGCGATAACGGGAAGTTGTTTAAATTCTTTTTTTACCCTCTTAAGCGATTCGATTACTTTGGCGCTATGTCCGTGGGCGCTGTCAAGACAAACAATATCTACGCCAATCTGTTGTAAAGCGTAGGCCCTGTCCATTAAATCGGCTGTAATACCCAAAGCGGCTCCCGTTAATAGACGTCCAAAATTATCCTTTACCGCATTGGGATGACTTTGCAATTGTAAAATGTCGCGATAGGTAATAAGTCCTGTCAATTCACCTTTTTTATTTACTACCGGTAGTTTCTCAATTTTATATTGACTAAGAATCTTTTTTGCTTTCACCAGGTCGGTTCCTTCGGGAGCGGTTATTAATCTTTCTTTTGTCATTACCTCACTTACCTTTTTTTTCAGGGTAGTTTCGAAACGTAGATCCCGGTTGGTGAGGATGCCTACCAGTTTTCTATTGATATCAATGATGGGAATACCGCCTATCTTATTTTCATGCATGAGTTTTAAAGCGTCGCCGATGGTGGCGTCTTCACGCAGAGTGATAGGGTCTAAGATCAAACCGCTTTCGCTGCGTTTTACTTTTCGAACCTGCTCAACCTGTCGCTCAATCGTCATGTTTTTATGAAGAATACCCAAGCCGCCTTCTCTTGCGAGGGCAATAGCCAAATCTGCTTCAGTAACGGTATCCATTGCCGCCGAAAGCAGCGGAATATTCAACGTGATATTTTTTGTGAGCCTTGTGCTGATATCTGCTTCCCGGGGAAGGACTTCTGAATAGGCCGGTACCAGTAAAACATCATCGAAGGTTAAGCCTTCACCGAAAAATTTTGGAGTAGATTTTCCTCTAGCGGAATTGATAGTTGTTGCCATGTGCAAAGATAGGGTAGCGGATAAATAGCAACCAAATTTTATTCCTGCGGGCGGAGCAGCCTGCATCCTGCAATTGTTAACTGAGCCGGTAAATTTTTCCCGGAAGGGTGGTGATGAGCCCCTCCAATTCAAGGCTCAGGATAGCGGCAGCTATGGCGCCGCTGTTCAGTTGACTGAGTGGTATCATTTCATCAATCGAAACGGCTTCTTTTTCGGTAATGATGCTCAGGATTAACCTTTCTTCTTCCGTAAGGTCAACAAATAATTCTCTTTGGATTACTCTTTTCTTCGCGGGTGTGTTTTGCCAGTTCATCATGTTCAGGATGTCGTCCGCGCCGGTGATTAATGCCGCTTTATTGTTGCCGATTAGGTAGTTGCATCCAGTACTTTTAGTATCTGTAATTTTTCCGGGCAGAGCAAATACCTCTCTGTTATAGCTGTTAGCCAGCTCTGCGGTTATCATGCTGCCGCCATTCATCTGAGTCTCTATTACCAGCGTGGCATCGGACATACCGGCCACAATCCGGTTTCGTTTCGGGAAATTTTGCTTATCGGGTTTAGTGCCGGAGATGAAATCAGTTAATAAACCACCCTGTTCTGTCATTTCTTTGGCTAAAGATTTATTTGCCGGCGGATAAATACGATCCAAACCGTGAGCCAGGACGCCAACGGTGGACAGACTATTTTTTAAGGCGGCTTTATGAGCGTGCGTGTCTATGCCGTAGGCAAGCCCGCTGCATATCACCACGTCGTGTTTTGCCAAATCCCTGATGAGGTTTTCCACCATTTCCTTTCCATAATCAGTGGGGTTCCGGGTGCCGATTACCGACAGGATTTTGGAGGAATTTAAGTCCGCATTCCCCTTGTAGTAAAGTAAAACAGGGGCATCATAACAATGGCTTAACCGTTTTGGGTAGTTGGTTTCCGTGAACTGAAGTACCTGGATTTTGTACCGCTCAATAAAATCAATCTCCTTTTCTACGCGTTTGAAATCGTTAAAAGATTTAATATTTTCCGAGCGAATGGTACCGATTCCGGGTATGCGGTTGAGTGTGGATTTTTTTGCGGAAAATACCTTTTCGGCATCTCCAAAGTGTTGCATTAGTTCCCGTGCATGCACATCCCCTATGAACGGGATCATGGTTAGCGCTATCTGATAAAAAAGGTCATTTGACATAGTACGGTGATGATGTTTTTCTGACTGAGGAATATCGTTTCACGGATTATATCTCCGCTAAAAAGAAACCCCCTCCCGAAAAGTCGGGGGAGGGGTACTAATCTTTAAACCGTTAACCATTAAACCTTATCCTATGAAAAGTCGAAAATAAGCTCTTTTTAGTATATGTGAGCGGTTCAGAAATAAATTTTTTATCTCCCTCATTTACTGAGATTAAGATATGTGATAAATAGATTTTGTATTAATTGCTGATAGCGAAACTTATCAAAAGGGTGGTGCTTATTGGTGGGCTCAATAAATATAACAAAGGGCTGGATAGACATCCGGCCCCGTTTCTAAATCCAATATCCTATGAAAAACCAAATAATAGACAACAGGTTCGCCGTAAAGGTTGCATAGAAGATTAAAGTTTTTTAGAATACCCGAAAAGCCAGGAAAAACACCTCTGGAAGTTATGATTAGGAGATAAAACGGAGAGTGTAGGAGAAAAAACCAATAAAAAAAGGGCTGGATAGACATCCTGCCCCGCTTTAAATCCAATATCCTATGAAAAACCAGACATATAACGTTATGACTGGCTTTCATATTTTGTATTCATGAATTTAATTTATTTCCATGTCTGTTTGAAGTTCTTCTGGTAGTCCTGGAAGGGGATTTTGCCGAAGTGTCCTTCTCCAAAGTATTTGAGGATAAGCTCCATATCCGCCGGCTTAAGGTAGCCGGGGACTGCCTGGGGAGTGGAACCATCGGCGGGTATAATAACCGTGGAAGGGTAGGACAGTCGGCCACCGGTCAGCAGAATGGCAAAATCATTTACCCGGTAAGCGTCATTATATTTGAATTGTCTTCCTCTCCACGTTATCATATCTCTCGTTTCAGCATTTATTTTCACCGGGTAAAAATTATGCTGTACATAGTCAATCACCTGTCTGTGGGTGTAGGTGTTCTTATCCATGACCTTGCACCAGCCGCACCAATCGGTATATAGATCAATGATAATGTCTTTTTTTTGAAGCGCCATTTCAGCTTCAGCTTCATCGAGGGTCAGCCATTGCAGCTTTTCTGTTTTATCGGATAACTGACCTGCGATGGATTCCGGAGACTCAACAATGGCCTCAGGTGGCAATAGGGGCTTGAAAAGCAACGCCGACAAACCTATCAGCAAAATTAGTATATACGTTGGCATAAACAGACGATTTGACTATAAATATAACTGACAAAGGATACGGAAAATTGCAATGTTACTTACAATTACACTGTTAATCAGGTAGGTTTACTTTTTCTTACCACTCTCCGGTCAGTGCCATTCTTACTGCAGATCTATAACCTCTACGTCCGGGTGGGCGGCGGTGTTAAATACAAAGAAATTATTGTCCAGTTTGGTATTAGGTACAAAACTGGTTATGCGGTATACATAGCGGTTCCCGTTTTTCTCGAATAGCCGGGTTGAAACGATATTTTTATTGGCTTTGTCTATGAATACCAGTATTTTGAATATGTTCCTGGATTTGTCTGCAGGAGTCAATTCAATTTCCTGTAATATTTTAGCGCCCTCTTTTTTTTCTCCGTTTAGTTTGTACAGAAAATCTTTATCATAATAGCTCGTAAAAATTTTCTGAGGAGAGAAACTTTCTCCGCCTGCCTCAAATTTACTGATCTGCACCTCGTTGGAACTCTTGTCATAGGTCCATATTTTGTCCGCATTGCAAAATATCTGCTGGTCGGATAGTTCAACCTTATACTGATTACCTTTTATATAAGCGGTACCTTTTTTTGTTCCTTGCGTTTTTCCCGAGGCGTTTTCTATCTGAAGCTCAAATTCCGCTTTAACGGTTTGGTAGGACTTGAATTTCGCCGTTACGGCATCTAAGATTTTTTTGGCATTAGGGTCGCTGTTACCAAGACCATTATTTCCTGTTTGGGAGTAAACGGAGAAAATAAAAAATGTCAATAGGGTACTGATGCTTATTATTTTGCTCATTATTTTCA
>JACFNM010000692.1 GCA_019454915.1 Chitinophagaceae bacterium | reverse complement strand
TTGTTCGGGATAGGCAGCGTTAAGTTCTTTTTCTTTCCATGTTCCGGCTTTTCCGCAAAGGACCGTGCCGACAACACAGACCAATAAGCCAAACAGTACATAAAAGCCCCATTGTGAATGGACAAGCATGCTGAATGTATCTTTTCCTTCTGCCGGAAAGAAGTTATAATAAATAGAAGGAATAAGAGAACCGAATACCATGGTCAGTCCAAGGATAATGCTCGTACCCAGGGAAATGCCCAGATAACGCACTCCCAGTCCGTAGGTTAAGCCACCAATACCCCATAATACGCCAAACAGATAGGTAATCCCAATCGTGGAGGCGCCGGTATTCTTAATGATTTCTCCAAAACCCGGGATGGTGAGATATGCAGCCAATGGAGGCACTATCAGCCAGGAGAATAAGCCTCCGGCGATCCAGTAACTTTCCCAGGCCCAGCCTTTTACCTTTTTGAAGGGAGTGTAAAAACTTCCTGAGGCAAAACCTCCGATAAAATGGTAGATTATTCCTAAAATAACTTGCATGTGTCAACCTTTTTCAAATGGTAGAAGCAGTAGCTGTATTTTTCAAAAATAGGACATACCCGGTGGAAAGCCATCATGTGCTGTCATGTTTGGCTTGTAATGATGGTGCGGTAAGGAACTGTAAGCCGAAGCCAGCTCCATATACATCACTTCGGCTTCAATTGAATGATGGATAAACTATCGTTATTTTTTGCCAGTATATAGGCTTGTTTATCCTTTATTCTTACAGAAAGGACCTTTCTTACTTCTCCGCGTTTGATTAGATTATCTATGTTTTCAGTCAGCCGAACCCCGTCGCCTTTAATTTATTAATAAGGTACCAAAATCGGCATCATCTCTTCCCGAAGATATGGTGTTGTTAGACAAAATAACAGGATGATTTTTCTCATACCGGAAATTTAATAATTATCATTGCAAAGTAAAAATTTAAGATTAAAATGGTTTCGGGCCGGGATTTGTAAATGATGGAAAATTGGGAGAGTATATGTTCACAGCTCCTTTTGAACGTATATTTATTTAAGAAAAGGTTTATTATGCGTTCGGGTATCCTGCTGTTATTTTTCTGTTCGGTGATTGGAGCAATTTATGCGCAACAGTTCGGCGCTAATCCGCCTTCGGTTAAATGGCAGCAACTTGACATGAAAGAGGCGCGCATCATTTTTCCAAGAGGATTGGATTCAACGGCTAAGAAGGTGGCGGAGACCATCCTTG
>JACFNM010000130.1 GCA_019454915.1 Chitinophagaceae bacterium | reverse complement strand
CCATCACCTGCGAAAATCCTTCATCGGTAAGATGCGTAACGTCCATGATCATGTTCAACTTACTCATTTCCTTTACCAACTCAACTCCTGGCTTTGTGAGCGGCCCTTCCATTTTTGTTCCGGGTGCGTAACGCCCTTTCGAGAAGTGGGCAGGACCTACTGCCCTCAACCCATATGAGTAGGCTTTATGCAGATAAGAAATATCTACCAACGAATCTGCACCTTCCAGGCTAAGTATATAACCAACCGGTTTTTTATCATCGGAAGTTGAATCGTCTTCCCATACTTTAAGATGCGCATCTAACTGAGTCAGGTTTGTGATCTGAACCATCTCGCCCAGTGCTTCCATTTCCCTGTACCATGCCAATTGTGCCTGAGTCATCGCCCAGGCCTGTTGTGGCGAATGCCAGGTTGAGCCCGGAAGTGTTCCTCCCTGAATGTTAACCCTCGACAATTGCGTTGCTACCACTAAGCCTATTCTTCCTTTTCTCAGTTCCGGCAGACAAACCGTTCCTTTCCCACGGTCGTTTTTATCCTTCAGGTTCATTTCTTTCAGCCGTATCTCATCCAGTGGTCTTGTCAAATCCCTGTTCCATTCTATGGCATTCATCGCCAGGTCGAGGTGAGCATCAAAAATAAAATGTCTGTTCATTCAAACTTGGTTTTGGAATGCGTAATCTCCTGGTCTTTATTCAGGTAGTGAAAAGGATACTTGTCTATAATTTCTTTGATCTCAAAACTGAATTTTCGAAAGACCTGTTCCCATTTGTCTTTTTCATTGTCCTGATAATCGTAAAAACCTGCCTGAGCGTCCATACCTGCCTTTCCAGATTCAACCATAGACGAGAAAAAAGAAGGAGGCACATCTGACGTAGATAATTCACGGTTCAGGTCTTTCATCACCAACCCGTAGGCATAGGTGCCCATCAGGTCCATATACCGGCAGTTGCCTGCAAACGGAAGATAATACCCCGCATCGTTCCTGCAGGCACGGTCTATGTCCTGGACATTAGCATATCCGTTCTCAATAAGAAAAAATGCTTCCCGTGCCATGGCAGCCATTAAGCGGCTTCGGATTCCGGACCCGTTTTGGATCACATACGGATCTTTTTCCCATTCCTTCCGGGCAACAGTTTTTATCCGCTGAATAATGTTTTCCGGTGTTGCTTCACTTGCTATGATTTCAAGAAAAAGCGTGGTATAGGCAGGTTCGGTCCAGTTTAATCCTATAATCCGGTTAGGATAACGTGACTTACTCTGAAGTTCTCTTAACGAAAAACTTTCCGTGTTTAAAGCGATTATGGTCTCCGGCAGTACGGCTTCTTCTAGCCGGTTAATGAGGTCTTGTTTTATTGACAGGTCTTCTTCTGTAACCGCGATAACCAAATCGGCTTTATCATTTCTTTCTAACGAAGTAAGATATTGGAGTCTTTCGGTATTCAAACGGGTGTTACAGTATAATTGCCAGTCAGCAATCTGATCAGCAATGCCTTTTTCATCGCCAGGAAGGTTTCCGGAAATAAACTGAATATGACTTTCTCCTTTCAGCAGATTAGTGACAATGCTGTTTGTGAGGCGGCCCGTACCGGTTACTATGATATGTTTAAATCCTTCAGAATCCATCATCAGATTCAATTAAAGCTGTTTAATAACCTCAGAAGCTACGGAAATGGCATGGTCAATATCTTCACGTGTATGTACGGCACTGATATAAACTAATCCACGTCCTATAATCCGGATATGCCGGTCATGCATGGCAGAAATGAATTTTGAGAGTTTAGCCTTATCGCAACTGAAGGTATCCCGGTAATCTTTTATCTTATCCTCGTCGGTGAATGAGATGCAGAACATGGGGCCGGGACCCTGTACCAGGAGGTTTTGACCGGCGGCACTGGCTGCCGATTTTAATCCTTCCATAAAAGTTTTTCCCAGTTCAAACATGCGTGGATAAGGATTGTCTCTTTCCAGAATTTCAATGGTGGATAAAGCAGCAGCGACGGTGGCATTACCCGAGTTCATCGTGCCTGCGTGAATAACCGTTCCGTCTTCGAGGAGGCGCATCCATTCTTTTTTACCAACCACTGCACTGATGGGATAACCGCTTGCCATGGCTTTGGCAAAAACAGACATATCCGGTGTAATGCCATAGTATTTTTGAGCTCCTCCTAAACTTAGCCTAAAACCGGTAATCACTTCATCGAATATCAGCGCTATATGATAACGGTCGCATAAATTTCTTAGTCCCTGTAAGAATCCGGGCTCTGCCTGAATACAATTGTTATTGCACATTACAGGTTCTGTAATGATGGCTGCTATTTCTCCATGATGTTTTTCCAGGGTTTGTTCAACCAGTGACAGATCGTTCCAGGGCAGTAGCATGCTTTCTTCTTTCGATTCCTGTGGCAACCCTTTCGTCCAGGGATTGGCTACCGGGTTTTCTCTGCTGCCCATATTAGCGAGCGAAGGAGCAGCGTTTCCCCAGCATACATTGTCCAGCCATCCGTGGTAATGACCCTCGAAACGGAGGAATTTTGGTTTTCCCGTTTTTGCCCGTGCGATTCTGAAAGCTGTTTGAACAGCAGTTGAACCGTCGAGGCAGAAGCGCATTAGCTCGGCAGAAGGAATGACGCTGTTGATTTTTTCGGCTAACTCAATTTCTTTAAGATGTTGGCCCGCGTATAATTGTCCCTGAGCGGAATAATCGGCTATGGCTTTTAAGACTTCAGGGTGTGAATGCCCCAAAATCAATGGACCCTGACTAAGAGTGAAGTCGAGGTATTCATTGCCGTCCACATCGTATAATCTGCTCCCTTTCCCATGACTGTAAAATAAAGCGTGCGGATAGTTGTATTTTCTGAATTCGGAAGATACTCCTCCGGCCAAGACTTTTTTTGCACGCTCCAGGAGTTTTGCTGATTCAGTATATTTTGTATTGCTCATTATTTAATGTTTTCTGTATCATTTTCGATAAATAAACGCTCGGGATATTTTGCTGCAAGGTGAAAGATATCGCCATTGAATTCAGAAAAAGCTTCAGCCCAAAGCTTCGATTCCTTTTCCGTATAAGTAAAAAATCCTTTTCCATTTTGTATTCCTTTCGCATTTTCATTTACCAGTTGCAGCATTTGTTCCGGAACTTCGTCCGAATTGGACAATTGAGGAAAAATCCGTTTGAGTGTGGTGAGATGATCTTTTAATCCTTCAAAATCCATTCGTCTGAAAATACCCATGAGCGTCATCCATGATCCGGCATCATAGCGGAAACATTTGTCGGCATCCTCTATGTTTGTGGTTCCATTTTCCACTAAATGTAGTATTTCCCGGTAAACGGCATACATCAGCCGGTTGGTAATAAACCCTCGTATGTCTTTCCTCAAAACCGTAGGCTCTTTGCCCCAGTTTAGCGCCCATCCCTTCACGGTGTTTACCGTTCTTTCGTTTGTATCTTCTCCACAGATGATTTCGAGAAAGCGGGTACCGCAAGCCGGTTCTGCCCAATGGATACCAATAAAACGCTCAGGGTGGGGAACCAGTTTTTGTAGCTGACTGATGGGTATGGCAGAGGTGTTGCTTGCCAGGATGGTTTCAATCTTTGTATTGGAACTGATTTTTTTAAAAACGGTCTCCTTTATATCAATGTCCTCAATTACACATTCCACCACCAGGTCACAATCACTTAATGCTGCATAATCAGAAGATACCGTCAACAGTTCCAAATACGATTCAACGGGTGCTTTCAGCAGATTGAATTTTTCGCAAAGAATCAATTGTTCTTTAATCCGAAGTAACCCGGCTTCCTGTTCTTCCTTAAATGGTGCTATAGCTCTGACCGGAATACGCAATGCCAGCAGGGAAGCAATAATGCTGCTACCCATAAATCCCAGTCCTACCAAACCTACTTTGATAGTTTGATGCTGTATTGGATTCGCCATCAAACTTTATTTTTTCGGGACAAAGGCGATACAATCAATTTCCACTTTAATCCCTTCAGCTAATACGGATTGCACCGTAGTTCTTGCTGGTTTTACCCCTGGGAAGTATTCCGAATATACCGCGTTGTAACGTCCGAATTCGCTGATGTCGCTTAAATGTACTGCACATTTTACTACGTGATCCATATCAGTACCTGCCGCCTGTAGAATCTGCCGGATATTATCCAGTGTTCTGCGGGTTTCCTCTTCTATGGTACCTAGTACAAATTTGGATGTTTTGAAATCTACAGAAGCCTGTCCGCTTACGAATACGAAATCATTAACGACTACAGCGTCGGAATAGGCGCCGGTTACAAAAGAAGGGTCTCTTTGAGGGTGATTAACTTTTTTCTGAGTTGCGTTCATAATAATGAAAGTTTTATTTCCCCAAATATAGGCTTAGTCTGGAGATGTGACTATTACTTTTCTTTAGTATTATGATATTATCTTTCAAAATGCTTGATTTGGATATTGTTGATTGAATAATTCTCCGTTTCTTTGATGGCTCTTTAGATAGTTTGTTTTCAAGAGCGTTTATCATTGATTACCATGAATATCATTTAATCCTGTACAGCCCGTTTCAGATGAGAAAGTTTTTGTTATTGTCCGCGCTTTTATTCTTCTTCATATCCTGTTTTGCTCAAAGACCTGCTCAGGGACCTGTTTCGGACAAACGATATACGCCATAAGAGTTAGGGTACAAATTGATTTGGAAAGATGATTTCAATGGCAAGAAGCTGAACCCAAAGAAATGGGCAGTAAGAGGTGTGGGTCCAAGGCGCGTGGATTATATCTCTGAAGAAGCCGTAAAGGTGGAAAACGGATATCTCAAGCTTTATGCTATGAAAAAGGGTGATACGTTGTTAAGCAGTGCGGTGGGTACACAGGGGCGTTTTATGAGTAAATATGGGTATTATGAATGTCGGGCCCAATTGCAGAAATCTCCGGGCATCTGGTCGGCATTTTGGATTCAGTCCACCGAAATATCCAGGGGAGAAGACCCTGCCAGATATGGAGCAGAAATAGATATCTTCGAATTTTTTAAAAAATTAGGAACAGATATAGTCTCGCACAATGTACACTGGGCTTATGGACCCAACCAAAAAAGCACGGGAGGGATGCAAAGTTATCTGAAAGGGGTGAGTGAGGGGTTTCATACTTTCGCCCTGGAGTGGACCCCGGAAAAATATATTTTCTACATTGACGGATATAAGTTTTATGAAGTAACGAAGGGTATTTCGCATATAGAAGAATACATGATCCTGAGTATGGAATATCCGTCTTCAGTGGAGGAGTTAAAGGATACCGTCTTCCCTGATGTTTTTGTAGTGGACTACGTGAAAGTTTATCAGAAAAAAAAGAGTTAAAAATAGCAAATAGGTATAGCTTGTTATTATAAGTTTTGAATATGAAAGGTAATAAACTGATAGTGAAGGAATCTACCCTGCCCGGAGCCGGTAAGGGTTTGTTTACAAAACGTCTGATACCCTCCGGAACGCAAATTGTTGAATATAAGGGTAGGGTAACCACCTGGAAAGAGGTGAGTGAAAAAGAAGTAGACAATGGATATCTCCTTTATGTTACCAGGAACCACGTTATCAACGCCCGCCCCTATACAAAAGCTTATGGACGGTATGCGAATGATGCGAAGGGATTCGGGAAAATTAAAGGGATCAGGAATAATTCGATTTATGTGACGGTGAAGAAACGGGTGTTTATTGAAGCTATACGGGATATTCAACCGGGGGAAGAGATACTGGTGGATTACGGAAAAGATTACTGGAAGACGATGAGGGAAAATTTGAGAATAGCAAAAAGAGAAAAAAGATAAAGATAAAGATAAAGGCAATTGTACTGGTCTACGACTGCCTTTACCCGTTCTTTCCATGTAACGATTAAGCTGCCCTTTTAGAGGGGAACCCGCTTATCATTCGCTGAATTACTTATTATTAAAGATCGTATAGAAAAGGCTGATTTGGATAGTGCTGTTTTTGTAATCAGGATTTACACCACCGCCAAAATCAATGTCGCCTACTTTTGATAAACCGGCTATATAACGCGCGCCTATTCCCAGTCCGATGGAACTTTTATACCCAACGCCGGCGGCAAGTGCCGCGTCTAAATTCTTAACATCCGTGTTGGTACCGCTTGCATTGTCGCCAATCTTTAATCCAAACTGGGGTCCTGCTTCTATATACAGACCCGCTCCCGGACTTTGCAGTTTTAACATGATGGGAAGCGTAGCATAGGTGGCTTTAAAGTTCTCTTTACTGGTTGAACTTTCCAGTTTAGCTCCCTGGGAAGATACGAGCAATTCAGGCTGAATCGAAAATACCGGTCCGAATTTTAAGTTGATCAATCCACCGGCATGAAACCCGACCAGGGTATTGGTTTTCACGTTCTGTAAATCACTTCCGGTGAAATTGCTAACGTTGGCCCCAGCCTTTAAACCAACCTGAAATTTTTGAGAAAAACCTGCGGTGCTTAACAGTAAAGCAGATGCAATTAACAGGGATACTTTTTTCATTCTGAAGTCTTTTGATTTTTAAAACAGCAAAGCTAAAAAAGCAATATCAAGGAGATTGTTAATGTTTTACCCAAACAGTTGATCGTATAGAAAGGCGGCAGCAAATTCACCCGCTTCACTCCATCTTTTTTTTACGGCACGACTGACCCACAACGGGTTAAAGCCTTTTTGCAATTCGTGGGCGAAACCCCTATAAATTTTAATCTGGTTAGGAATCTGCAACTTGTCCGCCTCGCGATGAATGACAATGCTACCGAACAACCCTTTTTCCGGGTTATCGGGAGGCACAATTTTGTCTTTATCGCCGTGTACACTTACGATTGGTACTTCCGCATTTTTCAGCCAATTGATATTAAGGAAGGCGCCCCAAAAGTTAATGATGGCGACTACGTTATCGGGGTTTGCCTTTGGATTCGCGGGAGGGTTTGATTCGGCTTGATTCGGGTACTCCAATAATTCAGGATTGCTATATACCGATTGAAGGGCCGTAATTCCTCCGGCTGAATTTCCTGCTAAAATTATCTTAGAGAGGTCAATTCTATACTGAGTGGAGTTTTTCCTGAAAAAATCAATCACTTTTCGAACGTCTTCCATAGCATCTGAGCAGGCACTGACCAGGTCCGCTCTTTTTGAGAGAGGATTCTTTTTGCTCAAACGGTAGTTTATCGCTGCGCATACATACCCTTTCTGCGCAAACTCTTTTGACCACAACGGTATTCCCCTGGATGTTTTTTTGCCGAATTTAAACCCACCCCCATGAATCCAAATAATTAGCGGCCGAAGGGTTGATGTATCTCCGGCGGGTTCATAAAAGTCGAGTAAATAATATTTCTCCTTAACATCATCCCGGCTATCGGGAAAATAGGATATGTTCTTCTTAACGGAAATGTCCGGGTAAACTATATCCTTAAACCGAACCCTTTGCTGTGGGGCGCACTCAGCGGATTCTCCAAAAGAGAAAACCATCCCAATGGTTATTGAAAATATCAGGAGATAGTGAGACATGGTTAAAGATAAGATGAAGGTAGCAGAAATATCGCTATTGAGATACAGTCTTAACAATGGCAGATTGATCCCGAAGAAATTTTGTCATAAAGAATGGTTAACGTTGCCTTTCTGAGTTCTTTGGGTTTATTTCATAATCTACCGGATAAGGTTACACATTGTTGTGTATGAAAAGGGAATTGTGTGCAATTCACAAACTGTCCCGCAACTGTAAGTAACATGTTAAGGTTTTTATCCTATTATGCTTACTGCCAATAGCGGGAAGGGCGATAAAAGCTGTTACAAGTCAGGAGACCTGCCTGTTCCGTTTTGACAATGCTTTCGTGGAGAAAAGTGAATAGTCAGTTTTAGTGCTTTACCGGCCTGCATTGAGTGAGCGGGCGCTTCCTCTGTTATTCTCTTTTCCATATTGTACACGAACCGCGTAACGAAAATGAGCGAAAAGGCTTTTGACAAATTATTTTAATCAGAAAAATTAAATGGGAATGCAAACGCACAATTTAGGTTATCCGAGAATAGGTAACCATAGAGAACTTAAAAGAGCCTGTGAGCAATACTGGTCGGGGAAAATACCGGCGGCGGAGCTGATAGAAACAGGAACGAATATCCGCCGGCAAAACCGGGAGTTACAGCAGGAGATGGGAATAGACCTGATACCATCCAATGATTTTTCATTTTACGATCAGGTGTTGGACATGAAGCTCGCGGTTGGATCGATTTCGGCGCGCTACCAGTCGGTGATGGCAGACAGTAAAAGAACGGAACTTGATCTTTATTTTGCGATGGCCAGGGGCTATCAAAAAGCCGGGTTAGATATAACGGCCATGGAAATGACCAAATGGTTTGAAAGACAACCTTCCCTGCGTGGTATCGCTGCCGGCCAATGCCCTGCATATAGACTTAAGCCGCTGACCTGAACAGTTGGATGAAGTATTGCATGCGATTCCGGATAATCTTTCGCTTTCACTCGGTGTGATTGACGGAAGGAATATCTGGAAAAATGACTTCCAGCAATCTTTGGAACTTATCAATCGGGCGATTACAAAAATCGGTACTGATCGTGTTTTTATAGCGCCTTCCTGTTCATTGCTTCACGTCCCCTGCGACCTGGAAATTGAAACAGAGAGGGAGGAGGAAATCAGGCAATGGCTTGCTTTTGCGAAGCAGAAGTTGGAGGAACTCATCATTCTGAAGAAGCTCGCATCGCCTGATGAAAATAAATCCGTATTACAGAAATTAGTCTCCAATCAGGTGGTGATCGAGAGCCGCAAGACTTCCGGCAGGATACACAATGCGGCGGTAAACCGGCGATACCATGCTATTTCGGAAGCGGATACCAGGAGGGAAAGCAATTTTGCCGTCCGGAAAGACAAGCAGCATAAGGCGCTGAATTTGCCCTTGTTTCCTACTACCACCATCGGTTCATTCCCGCAAACGATATGGTGGGGTACTTCAGTGAACAGTTGGCCGGATTTGTATTCACAAAAAACGGTTGGGTACAGAGCTACGAAAGCCGGTGCGTAAAGCCCCCCATTATTTATGGGGATGTGTACCGGCCAACACCTATGACGGTGTCATGGACGGCTTATGCGCAGTCGTTGACGAAGAAGCCGGTAAAAGGGATGCTGACGGGCCCGGTAACGATTTTACAATGGTCTTTTGTGCGCGACGACCAGCCGCGTTCGGAAACCTGTATGCAGATTGCACTGGCTATACGTGGTGAAGTGAATGATTTAGAGAAAGCGGGGATCAAAATCATCCAGATAGATGAACCCGCCTTACGGGAAGGATTGCCGTTGAGAAAAGCCAACTGGCAAAGTTACCTGCAATGGGCAGTACGGGCATTTCGCATCACTACCGCCGGTGTTAAAGATGAAACGCAGATTCATACGCACATGTGCTATTCAGAATTTAATGACATCATTCAAAACATAGCAGATATGGACGCCGACGTAATCACCATAGAATGTTCCCGTTCTCAAATGGAATTATTGGATGCTTTTGCGGTGTTCAAATATCCCAACCAAATTGGTCCGGGAGTATATGATATTCATTCGTCGAGGGTGCCGTCTGAAGCGGAAATGGTTCACCTTTTAGAGAAAGCACAGTCCGTAATACCCGCGGAGCAGCTTTGGGTTAATCCCGATTGCGGATTGAAAACCCGCCAGTGGCCCGAGTCGGAAAAGGCTTTATTTACAATGGTTAATGCGGCTAAAGAAGTACGCCAGGCTGCCGATAAGGCACTCGTATAATGGTGTATATAAAACGTCTGTAATTAAAACAGCAAATAGCACTGAAGACGCTATTTGCTGTTTCTTATTTTTATAGAAAACTGTACCTGGTTTTGCAACCATTACGGTATATATCTGATTTGAACATAGCCTTTCACCTGTAGATCGTTCATCAGTAGAATATATCATGCCTACGAGCAGGCAAACGCAGGCAGGTGGAGTAGGAGGGGGATTAGTTCCCTTCGACTTTATTCACGCGCTCATCAATCAATTTGAGCGTCAACGGGCTTCCATCCATCAAATCAAACAGGTCGAGGATATCGCGCATTTTCTTCTCTTCTTCCATCTGTTCTTCAACAAACCATTGGAGGAATTTCTCGGTGCGGAAATCATCCACTTTTCTGCATTTCTTTACGATAGCGTGTATGGATTGGGTAACGGAAATCTCCTGTTCCAGCGCGGATTCGAAGATTTCTTTCAGAGAATTAAAATCGAGTTGGATGGTCGAAACCTCAGGCGAATTGGCGGCGCCTCC
>JACFNM010000691.1 GCA_019454915.1 Chitinophagaceae bacterium | reverse complement strand
TTACACTATCAAAAACAAAAGTTATGAACTTACGTATTGTTAAACCCATTGCGGCCGGGGTATTATTAGGAGCCGCAGTATTTTTTATTCCATTCTTTGTTCTGCGCGTGGCAGCCTTTTTATTGATTCTCGGTATGGTATTGAGGCTCTTTGCAGGTCGCCGCAGGTTTGGCTCCCGCTTCGCGGACAGGCGCATTGCCTTTGCCGACCATATCAGGAATATGAACGAGGAAGAATACAGCAGGTTTAAGGCAGGATTTGCATCTGGCTGCGGGCCAGGTTTTCCGCCATCATCTTCAACAGACAAAAAAGACAAGTAAAAGTTATGAAAAGAAAGTACAGAATACTGACAGCGATGATTGCCGCCACGGTCACCTTTGCCAGCCTGATGATTTTTGCAGGCCCGCAACGATTTACAAAGAATATGCAACGCCATCACGGCCCGCACTATTGCGGCCACACGGACACACAGGCAAGTAAGACGCCCCGACTGGCAGAATAATTTTTCAACACTACCCGAAGGTGGTGAACCCAATTTCAATAGGCAGGAGTTTCCGGTGAAAAACCTTGAGTGGGTATTGTCGCGGAATGTCAAAGTTGATGCTGATACTATTTCACCAACGTATGGGAGCCAGGTTTTGATCATTACCCTCCTAAAACAGCAGTAGCGAAACAGGAAGAAAAGATGGCACCGGTACACCTGGGTAACGGTGTGATCAGTACAAACTTCACTGGTCCATTGGCGCTCCGCTTGCGGAGCCACTTGTGACAATTAATGTTCCCCTGATTGTGTCAGTCAGGGGATTTTTGCTCAACGTTCAACGTTCAACTTTTGTACTTATCTTCGGTTTGGGGTTTACGACCGGGCTATGGTTTGGGATCAGGCAGCTACGAGTTCCGGAACGGCAGCAGGCCTTATTCGTAAACAGCAGGGTTTGAGTCTTGACCTCTGTAAACGCCTCGTGTTTTTTTCAGTAATACCATTGATACATGACACACTAAAACGATTCGGTATGATGAAGAAAGTTTTCTTCCTGCTGTTTGCTTTTTCCGGTAATATCCTTCTCTTTTCCTTTGGGATATATGATGAACAGGACCGGTAACGATGTGCTGTCTTAACGGCGGAGGCCGATTGGCTGGGATGAAATATTTTCCGGAGGAGTGAATAAAGACTGGGTGATCATGAATTGGCGAAATGCACAGACCGCGCTGGATGCCGTAAGGGCAGGTTATGATGTGA
>JACFNM010000690.1 GCA_019454915.1 Chitinophagaceae bacterium | reverse complement strand
ATGTTATGACCACGTTGGAATTGCGTATTAATTTGCCAGATCAGTTAGCGCGGGAAGTTCAGGCCGCTGGACTGCTCAAACCCGAAGCGTTGGAACAGTTGTTGCGCGATGCTATACGCCGTAAGGCAGTGAATGAATTATTTGCAGCGGCTGACCGACTGACGGGCGCTGAATTCACGCCCATGACCCTGGACGAAATCCAGCAGGAAGTGGATGCCTTGCGTCAGCAAAGGAAACGACGTGCGGCTGATTCTTGATACCAATATCGTAGTGTCGGCGCTGCTGTGGGGCGGTATTCCGCGCCGACTGCTAGAACTGGGCCGCGATAAAACCGTAATATTGTTTACCAGCCCCGATCTGCTTGACGAACTGGCCGATGTACTCAGCCGCGAGAAGTTCAACAAACTACTGTTACAGCACCAGTTCACACCGGATTATCTAATGCAGCGTTATGGAATGCTTGCACAGGTTGTGAATCCTGCCCCGATTGAACGTACCGTACCGGATGACCCGGACGACGATGCTGTATTGGCTTGCGCTCTCGCAGCCCATGCTCAGATGATCGTGACTGGCGACAGCGACTTGATTGTGCTGCATCCTTGGCAGGGCATTGATATCGTTGGCCCTGCCGAAGCTTTGCAGCGGTTGGCTGTGGGGAATTAAAATACTTATTAAACGGTATGATTAGTTCAAAAAGTATGTCCGACTTTTCATGGCGGCGCCGTTAAAAAAGGTTGAGTGAATGCTCAAAAAAACCTGCCCTCACGTTTAGACATGTTGTTCACTTTTGTTTTCGTTATCCATAAAGTGAAAACATATTCCAGTAGACAAGCAAGGCATAAACAATTGCAGACAATCCGATAAAAGCTAAAGGCAGCATTGAAAAAAATACGGTTAATGCCCGCAAATTATTAATTTTCCTGATCTGGTCGGCATCCAGCAGTTCTTCTATATGCCTGTGCTTATCCTTCAGATAACTAACCCCGGAAAGAAAAATCATAATTCTCTGCGTGCTATCCAGGGAGTCAAATATGGGGTCTAGCGATGCTCTATTTTTTATTCGATAAAAAAAGGGGATCGGCATTCCGGCCATAGCTACCAGCAAAACTATATAGGTCACAAATATATATGTCACAAAAAATACTCAGCCTAAAAAAGACAAACTAAACCAGCGCATGAGATTCCCACAGCGTAAATCTATTGTGCCACCTATTAGTCGTAACTAAAGCAGGCATAAGTA
>JACFNM010000129.1 GCA_019454915.1 Chitinophagaceae bacterium | reverse complement strand
CGACTCTAAATGCAGCTACTTAATCTATTTACACAATCTATTTTATACTCTCGTTGACCGTGGTTAGGCCATCTGCCTTTTATAGAAATATGCCATCAGCAATCATCTTTTGTCTTGAAGGTGTCTTCCGGGCAATAATCCTTTTCTCTCAATGGCGCCTTTAAACCTTCTTACGTCCAGTAAACTGTTTCCTCTATCCAATAAGTCATCATGTTGCTCACGCGTGCTAACCCTGCGGAACACTCCATCCTGTATATATTGCAGCACACTTGCCAGACAGTCCTCATTCACGTCACCCCAGGATTTATCTAATCCATCGTTTACCAGAGCATCGGGCTGCAGACCATTAAAATAATTCCCCTCGCCATTGTTGTTTACGCTTCGGAAGGATACCGGAAAAATATACCAGTCTCCCACGCCAATATTGAAATAACCCACAGGCTTTCCATGACTGGCATGTCCTACAAGTTTTACGTCCATGTAGGGCTTTAGACTATTGATTAACAATTCACTTGCCGAGGCCGTATTGCCGGTTATAATAAAGAAAATCCGGCTCATATCTAAAAGTCCCTTCTTCTGAAAAAAGATCGTTGTATCAAATAATGAGCTATACTTATCATTAAATTCTTCCCGCAGCATCACCTTTCCATCTTCTGCTGCCGGAACCAGGTAATTTGCTAACTCATTTTGCAGCTCCACAAAGCCGCCTCCGTTATAACGTAAATCAACTATCAAATCAGTGATTGCTTCAGCTGAGAAACCAGTAAACACATCCGCCAGCCTTGATTTCATCTCATTCACATCGCCTAAGAAAGAATTATATACAAAATAACCTATTTTGTTTCCATTGTGATGATAAACTGTATCAAGGATAACGGGGTCACCCACATATCTTGCTGAATGTAGCGTTACATTAATAGTGGAGCCATCCGGTTTTTCAAAGCCTACGGAAACGGAAACCTTGTTATAAAAGGCGTCTATGATACGCGCGATTGTGGCTTCATCGGTACTGATATTTCCATTTTGATTAACGGAGAGGATTCGCCAGCTTCTTTGTATCCCTGCTGCTGCAGCCGGAGAAGCCGGTTCCACGTACGAAACCCGTAAATCATTTTGAGATTTAAAAAAGATCCCCAATCCGAAGTCTCCGCTGACCCCCTGGCTTACATCATCCCAATCTCTTTTCTTCATGGCAAAACTCCAGCGATCAACGGGCTCTGAAAAACCCGGTTCCATACTATAAGATCTCACCGCTTTCATCAATGCATCCGGATCGGTATAAGACTTAAGATTGAGCCTTTCAGGCAGATGCTGATACCACAGGTAAATATCTCTTGCGTAACTCCAGGCAGTATCTTTCACCAATTCTTCTATTGAATTTCCGCCACTATCCATATCGGCCGGATCCTTCCTGCATCCGATTGCCACTATGATTAAGGCAAAAAAAACAAGTAAAGAATCCTTTCCGACCATCATAACATCATTTATTAACGGATATTTCGGACCGTTCTGCCATCACGACCTGCATAAAATTACAACATCGGGAATAGTAGTTTATGTAAAATCGGGCAACTTAACATTTGCTTTGAGAACGATAATCGTTTTTAACGTTTAAAACTGAACGTTGCAGTTTACCCATTCATTATCAAACCGGGCATTATATTTTTTGTAGAATTCCTTAGCGGGTTCATTCCAGTCTAATACCTGCCACATCATGCCGGAGAATTTTTTATTCCTGGCTTCTTCCACCAGGCGATCCATCAATAGCCGTCCGATTCCTTTTCCCCTCCATTCATTTGCCACAATAATATCTTCCAGATACATCCGTTGCCCTTTCCACGTTGAGTACCGGATATAGTAAAGCGCCATTCCGGCAAGAAACGCTTCCTGCGAGTCTTCCTCCTGTATTTCCGCCACATAGGCCCACCATACAGGGCACTCACCAAATCCGCTCTCAACAAAATGCTCCAACTCAACCGTTACCTCACGCGGAGCTTTTTCGAACTCAGCCAGTTCACGAATCAGTTCCATCATTCTCGGACAGTCTTCTTTGACTGCAGACCTGATTTTGATTTCCATCTTTAGCTTTTATGACTCATTTAACGCCTGTTCCAAATCGTTCAGGATATCAGCCACATTTTCCATTCCAACACTCATTCTGATAAGCCCATCTGTTATACCATATTGTTCCCGCTGTTCTTTTGGAACACTGTAATGCGTCATGGAAGCGGGGTGCGATAACAAAGTGTCGCAGGTGCCGAGCGACACGGTCCTCGTACATAAGCGCAAGCGGTTCATGAAATGAATACCCGCCTGCAATCCTCCTTTCAACTCAAAGCTCATCATCGCTCCGGGGTGACGCATCTGCTTTTTTGCCACGGCATAATCCGGATGAGTGGAAAGCCCGTTATAATTTACCGAGGCGACCGCCGGATGTGAGGTCAGCAAAGTCGCCACTTTCTCCGCATTACTGCAATGCCGCTCCATACGCAACTCCAGCGTCTTTATACCATTTACGAGCAAAAAAGCATCATAAGGACTACTGTTACCTCCCAGCGCTTTATAAATTTTATAGGTTCTCCCCTGCATAAAAGAAACATCTCTTCCCATAAATATCCCTCCCACTGCGGTGCCGTGCCCATTGAGAAATTTAGTAGTGGAATGTACAATAAAATCAACGCCATACTTAAAAGGTTGCTGCAGATAGGGCGTTGCAAAAGTATTGTCGCAGGCAATGAGCTTACCATGTTGTTTGCCCAACCTGGTGATGGCTTCAATATCCACGCACTGAATGGTAGGGTTAGCCGGTGTTTCCAGGTATATCATCTTAATGGCCGGGTGTTGTTTCAACATGTCCTCCACAATATTCAGATTCCGCAAATCCGCAATAATCGCTTCCACGCCAAAATTAGGCAACAGGGTATTCATATGCTCCTGGGTTCCTCCATACAGGGAGTAATGAGAAAGGACTTTATCTCCCGCTTGCAAAGTAGTCATAAACAAACTGCTGACCGCCGCCATACCGGAGGACTGTAAATAGGACTTTACGCGAAGCGGATCTCCACTATCGTCTGTTATCCCAAAGGTTTCCAGGGCAGCAATTTTTTCTTCAGCTTCGCGGGATGTCGGATTACCCCAACGTGTATATATATATCCCTCTTCCCGTCCACTAAACCGGCGCATACCCTGCTCGGCATCGTCATATACAAAAGTAGAAGTAGCATAAATAGGCGTAAGATGCGCATAATTGGGATCCTGGCGGTGCCCGGCATGAATCGCCAGAGAGCTGAAGCCTGTGATGGGAAAAGATTGATCTGCCATGTTCGGAAGAATAATTTTTATAGAAAAAATAAAGAAGAGGTACAAAATTAGCTGAAAAGGAGCACTTCCCGTATATCAATGACAAAACCCACTAAACATTTTAGTGGGTTTTGATGATCCGCTCCGCGGACTAAATTAAATTAGTTTTCTGAGTATGATCTTACAGAAGGAGAAAATTACTCTACTATAAAATCACCTTTCATAAATCCGTAGTGACCGGGGAAACTGCAGATAAACGGATAAGTACCGGCTTCAGGAGCTGTAAACTCGATCGTTACACTTTCACCACCGCCTATTATTTTAGTATGGGCAATTACACTAGCGGCTTCGGATTCAGGGAAATAATCATTGGCTTTGGCATCTACTGCTTTAGCGGCAAATGCGGCAATATCTGTACCCGGCTTTAAAATTACCACATTGTGTCCCATAGCCTCTTTGGACAGCTTCCCAGAGTGATGCAAAGTCAGTGTTACTTTTTGGCCGGCTTTAGCCCTAAGTTCTGATTTGTCAAACTTCATGGCATCGTCACCGGTAATTTCCAGTGTTACGCCTGCTCCTTCTGATGCTGGTGCAGCAGCGGGAGTTTCCGCTTGTTGCGTTTCTGCCGGAGCAGCAGGTTGATCAGTTGCATTGGATGACTCATTTCCACCGCCACATGCTGCCAAACCAACAACACCGGCGAAAAGTACATACTTAATAATTTTCATGATGTTTAATTTTTCGCAAATGTACACACCTCAGGCATATAAACCCTAAAATGAAGAATAATTACAAAATTTTTCCCAAATTAATAAAGAGTTCTTCAGAATTATCTCAAAAAAAAGGACGTTACCCCATATTAATGGATGCCGAATGCCCTCTCCACCTCCATCAGGTTCCTGAAATTAATGTTCGGGCGCAATGCGAGCCTCGTAGCGTCTATTAAAATAATTTTAGCAGAGATACTTTGTCCCGGCGGATCGATCAGATTACCTGAAAGCGCACTGATATCAATACTAACAAATCCATCACCATGAATAGCTCCATAAGTGATACCATCAAAAACCTGCGGTAGCGCTTCATAGTAAGACGTGCCCGAAAACGAAAGATAAGTTAAAACCGCTCCCTGCTGGTATATGACATTGTCTAACTCGGGGATATCCAAATCCACGGAATACGTATAGCCTCCGTCATTCGACACCCAATCGCCGGGCGATATATTATATACAGCAGAAAAAGCCTGGTCCACCTGTTTCACTTCTGTAATCTCTTCCTTCCTGCAGGAGGAGAAGATAAAAGCAACTAACGCTAAGGGTAAAATCAATATTTTCATAATTGTGTATTTTAATACCGGGAGAAATGGAAAGATGCGAAATCTTTGCGTGTAAGACAAATAATATAGCGTTACGTTTAACCTGTTAGGCGACAACTCTCCAAAAATAATCAGAGTTCGAATACCCTAGGATGTTTTACCTGCGTACGGCGATTTTTGTAATTGCCTTCAAAACAGTAAATTACAGCAGATATGAGCACCCAGCTACCATATTCCATCCGGGTTGATTCTGAGATAGGTCAGTTAAGAAAAGTGCTGGTTCATACGCCGGATAGCGGATTGGGCAAAGTGGTGCCGTCAAAAGCACAGGACTGGCTCTTTGAAGATATCATCCACTTAGACTCTATCCGCAGAAAGGAATATGACTATTACACAAAATTGTTATTATACTTTCTCGACCCGGATAAGATCAGGGGCAGGTTAAGAGCAGCAGATGACCCCGCCAATAATCGCCGTTTTTACCAACCTGACCATCCGGATTTCTTCAATTCAGATAAAGTCATAGAACTGCAGAATCTGCTGGCTGCTATTCTTTTTGAAGATACGTTGAAAGAGAAGCTAACAGCGGCCGTTTGTGCGATAGAGAACTGCACCTACAGGCAACAAACAGAACTGACCAGGTTGAGCCCTTCCGCCTTAGCCAAAGTTTTTATTACGGGCGCGCTGCCGGACAAGACCCTGATATTTCCTCCGATTCCTAACTTCATTTTTACACGGGACATCGGGGTTATCATCGGAGATCATATTTTGCTGAATAAACCGGCAAAGAAGGCGCGATTAAGAGAAGCATTGCTTGCCAAGTACATATTCTACCATCACCCGCTTTTCTATTCGGTCAGTCAAAACATCATTGAGTTATCAGACACGCACCGGCAGTTTCTGATGCCGGATCATATCCACAATAAGCGGGTGACACTGGAGGGAGGGGATATCATGGTCGTCAGCCCCAATCATCTGTTGATAGGCGTCAGTGAACGAACGACGATGGAAGCAGCTCACCAGGTGATTCAAATATTATTCGGCAGAGGATTGGTAAATAAAATCAGTGTCGTCATCATTCCCAAAAAAAGGGACTACATGCACATTGACACGATATTTACCCAGGTGAAAAGAAACGTATGGGTTATGTCCGGCAATTTTTCCAAAGCAGCAATACACCATGAAAATACAGACCCCGTTCAAAAGATTCTTGAAAGCCCCATGAAGGAAACTACCTTCAAAGTGATACAATTTTATAAGGAGCAAACAGACAGCCCCTTGTGTTTTGATAACCTGGAGGATTTGCTTACCGACATAAGCATACGCGATCTGAAATCAGAGGAACCTGTGCAATTTGTATATTCGGGCAACAACGAGTTTCCTTTCGACAGTCGGGAACAATGGACTGATTCCTGTAACCTTCTCGCTTTAAAAGAAGGTGTGATTTTGGGATACGATCGCAACAACAAAACGAATGAAGCCTTCCGCAGTTTAGGGTTTAGCATCGTTCATGCAGCAGATTTAATTCAATCATTGGAAAATGACGCCATTACTACTGATCGAATCAACAATACGCTGATCCTGCTTCCTTCGGCGGAGCTTTCCCGTGCCAGGGGCGGGTTTCACTGTATGAGTATGCCCCTTTACAGAGACGCGATACGTTAAAGAACAAAGACCGGTATTGACAATGAATAGCGCATCCCATCTTCTCATGGTCAGGCCCGCGGGATTCGGGTTTAACCCGGAAACGGCTGTTAACAATGCATTCCAGGTTGCAGAGCCCGGTAATGTACAGGAAAGGGCGCTCAGCGAATTCGACCGGATGGTTCAGCTATTGAATCATCATCATATAGAAGTAACCATTGTAAACGACATGCCTTCACCGGAAACGCCGGATTCCATATTCCCTAACAACTGGGTTTCTTTTCACGAGGGAGGCATCATGTGTCTTTACCCTATGTTTGCACCCATCAGGCGCCTGGAAAAGAAACCGGAACTGATCGAATTTCTTCAAAGAAAATTCAACGTCTCCGCTATTCTGGATCTTTCCCCGCATGAAAACGAAAACCGGTTCTTAGAAGGTACGGGCAGCATGGTATTAGACCGTCGTCATAAAATCGCCTATGCCTGCCTATCACCCAGAACCCATATAGAAGTCCTGGAAGAATTTTGTTGCTTGATGAAATACAAACCGATCCCTTTTCACGGAGAAGATAAAAACCGCATCCCCGTCTATCATACCAACGTGATGATGACAGTCGGCAATGAATACGCCGTTATTTGCCTGGATAGCATTGCAGATACACAGGAAAAAGACCAGGTAGTCACTTCTCTCCGGAACTCAGAAAAAGAAATTATTCCCATTACACATCATCAAATGCAACACTTCGCGGGCAATATGTTAGAGGTGTTCAATAAGGATGGAAAATCTTTTGTTATCATGTCAACGCAGGCCTATCAGTCGCTGAATACCGGGCAAATTACCACACTGCAAAAATATAGTGCCATCCTTCACACACCGCTGTACACAATTGAAGCCAACGGCGGCGGAAGCGCGAGATGCATGATAACGGAAGTGTTTTGATAGCGCTTTCCCGAAACTTCGAAACGATCTCCTACCTACCAGCCACTTTTGAAAGTGCTGTATCTATAATATGTATAGCTTCCTGAAGCTGTGGCCGGGTAATGATAAGAGGGGGCGACAATTGAAGTACATTTCCCTGTGAAATCTTAAAACTTAAGCCGTTTGCCAGACATTCATATAGAATCATCTCAGCTTCTTCGATTGCCTTTTCTTTTGTTTCACGGTTTTTCACCAGTTCAATGGCCCACAACAATCCTATTCCCCGGATATCGCCGATTAGTTCGTGCTTCTGTTTGAGCGCTTCCAGTTCCGTCTTCATAAATACAGCATCCGCGTTTACTTTTTCCAATATATGCTCCCGCTCCAGAAACTCAAACATGGCGAGGGCTGCCACACTGGCCACCGGACTTTTTTCGTGAGTATAATGTCCCAACGACACATCGGTTGCTATATTAAAGGTATCACGGGTAACCATAGCCGCTAAAGGCATAACCCCCGCACCCAATCCCTTTCCCAGGCATACAATATCAGGCTCCAGATCGTAGTGTTCAAAAGCGAACATCTTTCCGGTTCTTCCAAAAGCAATGGGTATCTCATCTAATATCAGCAATACTTCGTGCTTTTTGCATATTTCCGAAACCTTGCTCCAATAGGCTTTTGATGGAATCTGTACATCCGTATTCCGGATGGTTTCCACAACAAAAGCGCCTATGTCGCCTTCTTTTTCTATCACATATTCGAGGTATTCGGCATAAACTTCATCATTTCCGTCTGACGTAAAGATTCCCCGGTAAGAAGTAGGCGGCGGTATTCTTTCCACTCCAGGCATCAGCGGGCCCATTCCTTTACGAAATACCTGTTCGCCACCGGCTGAAATAGCATCCAGGGAGGCGCCATGAAAAGAATCCCAAAGAGAAACAATCTTGTGTTTACCGGTTACTATGCGTGCTAACTTCAATGCCATGCCCATCGCCGAAGTGCCTCCCGGAGCAAACAATACCCGATTGAGATTGCCGGGGAAAAGTGCGGCTAATTTTTCCGCTAACTCAATTGCCGGTACGTTGGTATACCGCCTCGGGCTAAACGGCAATGTATCCATCTGAGCCTTTACCTTTTCCAGCACGTATTGATTGCGATAGCCTACCTGGTGTACATTGTTACCATGAAAATCCATGTACGACTTACCGGTGAGGTCGGTGATATAAATACCATCGCATGATTGCAACACGTCTAAGCAGGGAGTTGACATGGACTGATGAAGAAAGTACCGGGCATCTTCCTCCAGGTATTTTTGAGTTTCCGCGTGGGCTATTACGCTATACCATGCTTCGCGCGATTCAGAAAAATTAACGTCTCCTTCAGTACGATGAAAAGAATGGTTCATCCGGTGAAAATAAGAATTTTGGTTTACTTCAGTTTCAGCTTCACTATTGAACGAACAAAAAAATACCATCCCCCCGAAAGAACAGAAATCCGAGATTTCCTATATGCAATCTCTTCGTCAGCAAAACCGATTCAAAAAAGGCGAGCGCTTTATTTATAATAAAGCGCTCGCCTTTTACTTATTAATATTTGAAACCTCTTACCGGCTAATCAAAATTTGTTTGGAGTGAATAGTCCGGTTTGCTTCTAACACCTGCAGGATATAAGTACCCGAAGGTATCCCTCTGTTTAGGTTCATTTGCACCGATTTTCCATTTCCGTTCACTTCCTGTTGCTGAATTACGCGACCGGTTATGGTTAACAAACGCATCGTCAGGCGATTCTGCACACTCTTCGCCAGCTCCACCTGAATGAGAGAGCCCGACACCGGATTGGGAGATATCCTGAAACCTGTCTGTTCGTCAAAACGAACTGACCGAACATCCGAATACAATGTCATCTCTCCGGTTTCCGTATAGTCCAGGCGATAATAATTCACGCCTGCCAGCGGTGATTCATCGGTAAAATGATAGTCATTAGACAAACCATTGGTGCCCGTTGGGAAATACAAGGTTCCAATCGTGTTGAAATTGATCCCATCATCACTACGTTGTACATTAAACCGGCTTTCTGCATCCATACTGGCATTCCAGTTTAACTGGACGGAACTTCCTTTTTTCACAGCCGAGAAGCTATTCAATTGAATAGGAAGTGTGGAGTTTGGTCCATACACTTCAAATTCATACAAAGAATAGCCATAGGTTAGGTTACGTTCTATCCCTTTCATCCTTACATGCCTTGCCTCAACGGACGGATCAATTAAAATGATATTAGTGTATTGGTTAGCCGGATTATTCCGGATGCCGGCTGCCGTTGTCCAGTTGACGCCGTCTACCGATACCTCAATATCAAAATCTTTGCCGTTAGCTGCTTCCCAATATAACCGTACTTCCGTAATTTCATACTTTGCGCCCAAATCAACGGCAATCCATTGATCATTATCTACTACCGGATTGCTCGGTGTGTTATAATAACTGCCCCACCTCTGGTACTCATTACTATTTTGATCATACGCTTTGCCATTCGAACCTACATTTTGCCCGAAGCCGTCAAAAGCGTACTCAGGAAGATGACTCACTCCGTTCTGTATTTCATAGGACGAGGCAGAATACGTTCCCGCACGGGCAAGATTAATGACCGGCTGGCTTCCGGAAAGTGTTCCATACACCTCAAATTCGTATAGCGAAAAACCATAATTTGTCCCTCTCGTCAATCCGTACATCCGGACAAAGCGTCCTGAATTACCGGATATATCTATTGTATTATTTAAAACCGTATTTCCTGTGATGGATTCAGCCAACGTCCAGCTTACCCCATCATCCGACACTTCAATATTAAAATCCTTACCAAGAGCCGTTTCCCAGAATAATTTTACTTCCGTAAAGTCGTACTGATCCAGCAAATCAATGGCTATCCACTGATTATCGGAATAGCTGCTTGACCAGCGCGTACTCATATTTCCATCAACTGCGTTTCCAGGTAAGAGCGAACCATTCTCATTTGAAGAAGATGTAGCATTCCTTCCTAATGCCACATTGGGCTGAGCAACAATAACCTGCGCCCAAAAAACTAAAAAAGACAGGAAAACGGTGTAAAATTTCAAACTCATAAACTGTTA
>JACFNM010000689.1 GCA_019454915.1 Chitinophagaceae bacterium | reverse complement strand
CAATAGTTTTTGCTGTAAAAGATTGATTCGGATCAATAACAGTTGCAAGTGTATCGTAAGAATCATAAACAGCCAATCCCCATTCGAAAAGGATGTACCCTGCTCCTATAATTAAGGGGATTGGTATTTTGCCATCTAGATCAACCAAATTTACCGGATCACTACTGCAATAAGCGTAATCCTCCTCTGCGATTAAAGATAGCGGGCTGACCGAGATAAACCTCCCGATCTCAGGATAATACCATCTTGCGCCGAAGAAGTAGAGGCCGGTGGTGGTGTCGTAGAATTTGCTTGTTTGGTGCTGGGCGATGGACCGGGCGGTATTAAAGGTGTTGTTCAGGTCGTTGCCCCAAGCGTCTTGTTCGAAATGATCGACCACGTTGCCGTTTTTATCGGTAATGAGGATCACGTTCCCGGCTTCGTCATAGTGGTAGAAATAATACGTATCCGTGGAATCCAGCGTGTAATTGGCTCCCAGATCGAAGCGGGCAACAGTCGAGCCAATTGCCGAGGGCTGGTTCATATAGGCATACTTGCTGTTCCAGGTTGTGCCGGATTGCACCTCTTCCAGGTACAAATCGTAGCCTTCCCAATGAAAACGGGTCTTGGTTCCGCCAACGACTTCCCGGATGTACAGCAGCCCGGTGCCCGATTCATCATAGGTATAGCGGACAATGGTTTGGGTGAGGGTGCCACCAACGTTTTTCCAGGTTTCGACTTCTTTTAACAGGCCGGAGTAGGTCCAGCGGTAATAGGTCCGTACCTCGTTTGTATCGACAACGCTGTCCCCGTCCGTGTCGATCCAGGAACAGGTCATGCGGCCCAGGGTGTCATACGTGAACCGGGTGGAAACGCCACTCTTGGCAACGCTCTGCAAGCGATTGCCGGGGTAATTGGTATACGTGGAGGTCACCCCGCCCTGAACCACCGAGGTGCGGTTATTGGCTTTGTCGTAGGCGTTGGTACGGGAAATGGAGTATTGCCCGCCGCCATTGTAGGTCTCTGACGTCAGCCGTCCGGCGTTATCATACCCCGCCCCCATCGAAACGGTGCGGCTTAGCGTACCCGCCGGGCTGTAGATGCCCCGGGACCGGGCAGTGATTTCCCCATCATTATTAATTGTGTAGGAGAGATTGGTCAGATCGAGATCATCGCTGGTATTCGCCAGGGTATCCGTAGATGTGGTGTAGGTAGTATTGTTGCTGACATCCTTCTTATGATACACCCCGGAAAGCCGCCCATCC
>JACFNM010000688.1:227-1246 GCA_019454915.1 Chitinophagaceae bacterium | reverse complement strand
TACGAATGCCGTCTTCCAGTTTTATCCTGTCCAGTTCATCAGCGGAGTATTGTGAAGGATTAAAATCTTTACGGGTAGCCACTGCCGGTTCCTTTACAAAACCGTCCTGAATAGCCTTCGCTAATGAATATTCAAACACGACATTTTTAAACTTAATAGGCCCTCCGCTTCGTTCTATTTGGGGTGTCGCTGTAAGTTCCAATCCTAAAATAGGGTTTAATTCATTAATAACCTGCATGCCTCTGGCTGCCCGGTAGTGATGTGATTCGTCCATCAGCAAAACCAGGCCATCGAGGTTTGAAAGGTAATTGAAATAAGAATCGCCTAAATATTCTGAAAGCCTTTTTACGCGTGGAAGCTTGCCGCCCTTCGTTTCGGCATTTATCTTGGAGATGTTAAAAATGTTGATATGAATATCAGTTATGAACATTTTTGTCTGGCGAATTTCATTATAATTATCGCCGGTAATAATACGGGGTTGGTTATGAACAAACTCCCCAATGCCCTGAAATACGTATTTTGGGCAATTCGGATTGGAAAAGTCCTCAATGAGCTTATTATAAATGGTAATATTCGGCGCTAGTACGAAATAGTGCTTTATGCCCTTTGAAAGATATAAATAAGCGACAAATGCCCCCATTAAGCGCGTCTTTCCAACACCAGTGGCTAAAGCGAAACAGAGAGAAGGGAAGTTTCTTTCAAAGTCAGCACAAGCAGGATAGGCGCTTTTGACTATCTCCAGTGCCGCGAATAAATCGCCATTTTTCTGAAGGGTCAATTTATCCGTCAGCTCTGCCAGTATATTCAGGCTGTCTGCCTGCGGCAAGCGAAGGCTTAAGCGATTCTTGATGGTATTTGCTATGCGATTCATTTTTTGTCCTTAGGCAATGCTATTATCAAAAATATCTTCTTTCAGTAAACGGCTTCCATGCAGTACCGTAACGATCATTACTTTATCTTTTGCTTCATCATACCGGTAAATTATCCGATAATTGCCCATAATCAATTCCCGATACGGC
>JACFNM010000688.1:0-217 GCA_019454915.1 Chitinophagaceae bacterium | reverse complement strand
AATTCCGGTAAAAAACGTCCCGCATTGGGGAATAATTGCAATCTTTCTGTGGATTTAAAGATATTTTGGATAGTATATTGTGCGTATAAAAGGGAATCTCTTGCTATATAGTCATAAATACCTTCTGAATCTGATATGGCTCTTTCAGACCAGATTACTGTTGCCATTTCTTCGATAACCTTTCTATCGCTTCTTCATGGGAAAATGTTCGCCCTTC